>NZ_JUEE01000031.1:0-20336 GCF_000802135.1 Desulfosporosinus sp. BICA1-9 | reverse complement strand
TGGGGCATTTGGTGTGTATTTTCCAGATCTACCGGGCTGTATTTCAATGGGCGATGATTTTCAGCACGCTCAGGCTATGGCAAAAGAAGCTTTGGGGCTACATCTTTGGGGTATGGAGAAAGACGGGGACATAATTCCAACTCCTACGCAGCCGCCTTTTGAGGACACTCCTGTAGGATCTATAATTGCTCCTATTACCGTGTTTCCAGAAGTCGTGAAGAATGAGATGGATAATCGGTCCGTAAAGACAAATATAACGTTACCGGCTTGGTTAAAGGAACTTGCTGAAAAACAAGGAGTGAACTTTTCACAGATTACCCAGGCAGCCATTAAGGAGTACCTTGGAGTGGATAGGCCTTAAAATAAATGCTTGCAAAAAGGAAGGGGCTGTCTTACTGCGACAACCCCTTCCTTTTTGGGGAACTTGACTCGGCAATTTCCTCAGCCCTTTACCCACTTGGCCACCACAAACCCAGGATTTCCTTCTCTTTTCTCCTCGAGTTATATTAATGATTTAAAGCGAACATTGGTGGCATATAGAATAGTTTTTGGCCAACCGCGGCAAGAAGATCTCTTAAGGTTCCTGACAACTCACTTTCAGGATGATGAAGAGTTAATTGTTTCACGGCTTAAGGGTAGCGTTAGAGTTTCTCAATTATAGGATTGATTTGAGGCCAAGAGCAACTGAAGGTTAATTATGCACTAATTAGAAATTGGTCGCAATGTGTGAGGGGATGCCCAAGTATCTAGTGGAGAGAAATCTGAAAATAGAAATTGGAGAATCATTGCTATATTCATGGCTTAGGCATGCAAAGGGATGTCAGCTTGTTCAACATTTCCGCGTTTTAGAGAGGGTAAGTAGAGGTAAGTATCGCTTATTAAACTATTAGTTAGATGGTCTTAAGCAAGTGCGTGGTGTCTGACACCAACTTATAAGCTCGACTAGAGGATTACAATGGCTATTGGGAGAATAACCAATGGGGGGGGGTGGGCAGCTTTCCTCAATATTGGATCGAAAAATAGTTTTTTTGTTGACGGTTATTGGAAAAGAAAACATTTAGGGGAGGAAAATATATGATTAAGGTCACGACAACTTATCCCACTTCTTTATTGCAGGATTTTATTACGTTCATGGATAGATTAAGTACGGAGGAAATCTTATTATCCCCTAAAAACCTGTACATACCTAGGGAATGGTTATGGGAGTTAAATCAGCTTGTGAGCTTTAAGGTGGTAGATGCTACGCCTAGGCTTGATCAGGGCTCTTATCCCTTGTTGCATATGTTTTATCACTTAGCTTTAGCAGGTGGATTGGCAATAATGATACAAGGGAAGGGCGGAAAATTTGCACTGAAGGTTTCCGAACGCTATGAAGATTACTTGGACTTGACAATGACTGAGCAGTATTTCTTCCTTCTAGAGACATTATGGATCGATGCAGACTGGGGCGCCCTTCAAAAGGCGACTCATGAACGTATCCCAACTGAACGGATCATTTCCTCTGTATGGCAAGAGCTGGCTCAGTCTGAAGTAGGAGTGGCGTTAAATCTTACGGATTCAGCCTCTTCTTGGCATCGACGATTATGGGATTGGGGATATTTTCTGCTGTATTTCTCTTATTTCGGATTTTGGCAGTGTACCCTGGATCAGGAGGCTCTGAATTTTTCTCGGCGAAAGATTGAGGCTACAACTTTAACACCTACTGAATTTGGAGTGGGTATAGCTCCAATTTTGTTTCAGAAAAGGGACTACCTTGATTGGAATCAAGTGCACATTAAGAAGAACGGCTTGACATCTCAAGATATCCTTGATGAGTTAGAAAACGCTATTCGGTATATGGGCAAGATACCGAAAGGGTTTACTGAATTGGCTAAGGTACGACAAGATAGTTTAGGTGAAACGTTTTATCAGGCATTTGTCTCTTTGGTTCCACTGGGTGAACTGTCACATACCCTTTCTCGGGAAGAGAAGGGTTTTATTGAAGGCGTTTATTTGTTTAAAGTCTCTTTGAGTCGGGGGAGATGGCGCAAAATTGAAATGGCAGCTAAGCATTCTCTTGAACAATTGCATTTAGCAATACAGGAGGCGTTCGAGTTTGCCGATGATCATTTGTATAGTTTTTTTATGGATAATAAGAAATGGTCTTATGATCGTTATGAGTCACCGCTTGATGAAGATGGGCCTTACTCTGATGAAGTCACAATTGGGGAACTAGGGTTATACTCAGGAAAAACCTTCCTGTACCTCTTTGATTATGGTGATGAATGGGAGTTTAAAGTGGAAGTAGAGGAAATAAATGCAGATAAGCCGCTGCCACTAATACCTAAGATAGTTGGCAAGCGGGGGGAGGCTCCAGATCAATACGCGTATTAGGCACTGCTACTAGTCTGAGAATTTCAATGTTTAATGACTTATTGTTCCGTGAGAGAGTGGAGAAGACAAGTAAATACATCCTATTTGAACGATTACTTTTATCGGATGGGTCTGTAAAATATTTTGAAAGACCCGTACGTATTTGTAATGAATGATTTAGAGGATAAAAGCGTCTGAAAGGAGTCGTATTCATGAAATGTAAAAAGTGCAAATCAATGGAAGCTACTATTCATGTGGCAAATGTCGGTGATTTCTGTTTGGAGTGTCATAATGATTATATGGCTAAGTTACTTGCACAGTTTACGAGGCCGTCCAAAGATGAGTAAGAACCTTACTGCCGCCCATATCAAGGCATGCGCCAATAAAATCGCCTTTTTATACGAGAGCTTGGACAAAACCTTCAGGAACTGACCTAGGAGCTGAGGGAGTTCGCTGCCAAGGATCCGGATACCCATGAAGCGTATAAAAATAAGGTCATTGATTTTTTAGTGAGAGGTATGAAGGAGAAAATGTGACAAGTGGCAATGAAGAAAGCAAAGCGGACTGCTAAACGCAGTCTTCTTTTTTATAGGCCGGTGTAATTTCAGCAAGGCGCATTTTAATTCCTAACTCCAGGAAATAGAATCCCATGCCTCTGGAAAGCTCGGCGTTAGTACCCCTTGTCTGTAGGTAAGCGTTTCCCAGTTCCCATAAATGTTGGGAGCTATATTTGGCCAAAAACGAATAGCGCTTGCGGACATATTCATAGCCAATCTCAAAATCACTGAGGTGTTGTCTGGACATCGTCTTCCTCCCGCTGTTCAGGGGATTGTTCTCCGATCAGTTCGGCAATACTAACACCGAGAGCGGCAGCGAGTTTGGTTAAGGTTCGGATTGAGCCTGTTGAATGACCATTTTCGATTTTATTAATCATGCTTTCGTCGATATGAACCAAATCAGCAAGTTGTTTTTAAGTCATTTTGAGCGCTATTCTTATCGTTTTAATTTGCTTGTTTGTAGTATCCAATAAGACCACCCCTGGTTATAAGATTATAGAATTATATTCTACATGTAAATACTATAAAATGAATAAAAATCAGGATACTTTCTTTTGTACGATTTAGATATAATTGAACATGAATTAAATTCAGGATGTGATGAAATGAATTACGGACAACGGATAAAGTTCTTTCGTAATACAGCTGGAATTTCCGCCAATGCTTTAGCGAAAAAAGTCGGACTAGACCCGACTACAATTTATAAAATTGAAGCCAATGATTCTAAACCCTCACTCGGTTCCCTGGAAAGCATATGTGATGCTCTCGGCATTAGCCTTGCGGAATTCTTCACAGAAGAAGAACAGGTCTTGGGACCAGAAATCCAACGACTACTGGGTACTGCGAAAAAGCTTTTGCCTGAACAACTAGAATATCTTCAGAAGTTACTGGAATCAATGAGTAAGGATTAATATCTAAATCGACTTTCTCTAAAAATCTCTCGGTCTGGGTGTTTCTGCAGAAATGATTTATGAAATAAAAAAGCTTAATACGGACTTTTTTACTAATGATGACAATTGAAACAGTTAGAACTGTATAGAGTGAACTGTAAGAAAACTTAGTCTTGAATAACGTAGAAAAAACGAATAGAATATAATTGGGAAATATTAACTGCAATGCTGAGGGAATCGACTTATGTAAATTAAGATGTTGCTAATGAAGTCAAGAAAGGCTGTGGATATAATGCCGAACAATGAGTTTTATATAAAACAAATCACCCTTAAAAACTTTAGAGGATTTGATGATAGAACCTTTGAATTAGCAAAGGATTTCACAGTCTTTGTGGGTGATAATGGAAAGGGAAAGACATCCGTTCTCGAGGGAATGTGTGTTGCTTTAGGTGGCTGGGTTAGAGGATTTATGAGTAGTGCCAAGGATTTTAGAAATATTTACAAAAACGATGTCAGAAGTATTAAATCGGTAGTGTCTGCAAAGGGTCTCATCAAGCAATATCCTGTAGAGGTTGCGTGCCTCGGAGAAATAAATGGCCTGGAGATAGAATGGTCTCGTGAACTTGACGAAAAAGGCCATACAAAAACTGGTGGCTTAAAGGATTTGTCAGAAGTAACAAAAAAGATTGCCAAAAAAGTAAATACTGCTAATGATATTGATGTGATATTACCTGTCATTGCCTATTATAGCTGTTTACGTGCTTCAAAAGACCGTGTTAGTAATACGGGAATCGATTCCACCTCTAGAGTGTATGGCTATTCAGGGAGTCTTTTAAAGGAAACCAAATACTTTAAAATGTTGAATTACATCCAAGAGCTGCGCTATGAGTATCTGGAAGATCCACATAATACACAGATGTATATAATGTTGATGGATGCATTGACGAAGATCGTGGAAAGTGCAGCAGGTAAGGGAAGCAGAGTGGACTTTAAAGTTAAGCACGGGGAACTGATGCTAGAACATATCAATGGTGAACTTATCCAGTTCTCTGAACTTAGTGACGGATATAAAGGGATGATTTCACTTGTCGCAGATATCTTCTTTAGAATGGCAAAATTGAATCCTCAGTTGAAACAAACCTTACTTTTGGAAACATCGGGTGTTGTTTTAATTGATGAGTTGGATTTGCATTTGCATCCTAAATGGCAGAGACAAGTTGTCGGTGACTTGAAGAAAATATTTCCCAAAGTGCAATTTGTGGCAACAACTCACTCGCCATTTATAATTCAGTCTTTAGGTGAAGGTGAACTTGTAACATTGGATGGTACAAACTTAGAGGACTATGTGGGTGCGAGTATAGAAGATATATCTGAAGAGGTTATGGGTATTGAAATGCCACAATATAGTGCTCACAAACTGGAAATGTATAAGTCGGCCTTTGAATACTTTTCGGCGCTCGATGGACTTAAACAATTTGATGAAGCAAAACTAAAAGACCTTAAATTGGACTTGGACATATTATCAAAAAGGTATGGAGACAATGTAGCCTACTATGCTTTTATCGAACAAAAATATTATGCCAAAAAAGCTGAGTTGGAGGCAAGACGATGAGGCCAGTGCATAAAGGAGATTCTCCATATCTGACGATCAATCACTATTCTGAAGCACAGGAGTTTTTGCTGGAGAGACTTGGCTACTATTGTTCTTATTGTGAATTACCGATAAAGCATGTTCCTCATGTGGAACATGTTGAATGTAAACATAGAGGCGGATCTGAGACGAACTGGAATAATCTCCTTTTAGCATGTTCTCACTGCAATAGTAGTAAAAGTACTAAAATAGGCTTGGGCGAAAGGGATACTCGTATCTGGCCTGATGAACATAACACTTTCCTAGCTTTCAAATATGTTGGAGCATTGCCGGAAATAAATGAAGAATACTTAAGAACTCAAGAAGCAGGCCTTCTAAGTAAGGCCAGAAGACTTTATGAAATACTTGATCTAGGGTATTATCCAGGGATTGCAGGAAGAGAACCTAAAAAAGACCGACGTTATAAATTCAGGAATGAAGCCTTAGGTATAGCGGAAGAGTCACTGATTACCTGGAATGAAGTTAAGAATACTGTATATTGCGAACGTGTGAAACGGAGTATTATAAACCTTGCAAAGGCAATTGGTTTCTTTACTATTTGGATGAAGGTTTTTAATAATGAACCTCAAATTAAAACAATACTGATTGATGAATTTCCAGGGACTGAGAAAGAATATTTCGATGAATATGGAGAAGCTGTCGGATGAAATATAGTTTGAATTTAATAACGAAAAATGAGTGGGAGTCTGCGACAATATTGCAAAAAGAGAATCTCGCGAAGTATTTAATTTCGACTGCTAGCAAATATCTGAGTGCCGCTGAAATTAATAACTTCAGGTCAAATCAGTATGAGTTTAACGAAGTCTCTAACATTGAAAAAATCTTAGGAAGTGAAAAGCTGCTTGATGTTCCATCGACATTTTTATATTTGTCAGACGAAGAATCAGAGGAGTTATTAGATTTCGGAACTATCTCTTGGTATGATTTAAGAGAAAATACCCCTTCTCTGTCAGCAGAATATAGACTTAATTATTCGGAAAACATGGTTATGAGTGAAGCAAGCGAAGGGGACCTACTAGTAATTGCTATTCGTCCTGACAAAAGTGTAATGATAATCATTGCTAAGTCTGAATCGACCTCCGCAAATCAATTAGTTTAGCTTTTTGGAACAGCCGAAACAAACTTTAAGATTAACACTGATTTAGCTTCTATAAGCGTAAGTTATAGTGCAAGATTTATCTTAAGAGGGATTGGAGTCAATGTATAACAAGAGAAGAATTCCTCGACGAAACAATTCTCGATAGCTAGACGTATGAGAGACATTTGATTATGAATTAAACTTACATAGAGGGAGATAGGGTTGTGGATATAGGAAGTGCAATCAAGATTGTTGCAGCTTTGGCTAATGGAGTGGATCCTCATACAGGGGAGTTTATGCAAATAGAGGGTCCTTTTCAGAACCCCAACACCGTGAGAGCGCTGTTTCTTGCAATAAAAGGTTTAGAGCTTTTGGAGGCTAAAGAAAAAAGAAGCAACCGACTTCCATCAAGTGCTGGTAAAGCTTGGACTATTTCGGATGACGAAGAATTGGTTAAAGAATTTGACAATGGAAGAACAATTAAGGAATTGTCAGAAGAGCACGGTCGAACAGTAGGCGCAATACGGTTACGTTTAACAAAGCTAGGTAAAATAGAGTCAGAAGTCACTAATAATCTACCTTCCAATCCGTGGGGACCAGAAGAAGATAATCAACTGATTAAGGACTTTGATGTTGGGGTTCCTCTAAATGAGTTATCATCAAAGTTAGGTCGGAATATTGGAGCAATTCAAACTCGACTACTCACGCTAGGAAGAAAAGTTTTCTAATCTTAAGTGCTCCCGTGTTGTAACATGGCGAATTTAAAAATTCTTAAAAGGGTGTCGGTTAAAATAAACTGGTGCCTTTTTGTATTTCTATTAAAAGGAAAATAGTAGATCCCGTTAGAAGTGTATCGCAATCTTATTCTCGTGATTTTTGAAAGATTTGGTAATCATGGAAGGAATATTGGAAAGTTTCGGCGAAAAAGTAAGATACAAGTCTAATGATGTCCTTTGGTACTGGAATACAATGAAACCCGGCAGATTATCAATGTATGGCCATTACTTTAAAGTTTTTTCGAAAGGGGGGGAAGAACATGAGATCTATCGCTTTTATTGATACCGAAGTTGAGCCAAATAGTAGAAGAATTCTTGATATCGGTAGTGTCAAGGGGGATGGTAGTTCATTTCACTCCACTTCTGTTGCTGACTTCATTAAATTTCTGCACGGGTCAAAGTATGTTTGCGGTCATAACATTTTCAATCATGATCTAAAATACATTCATCATGCAATTCATGCCGCTGAGATCAGTGATTTGAACGCAATAGATACGTTATTTCTTTCTCCCCTTTTGTTTCCAACTAAACCTTATCATGCTCTCCTCAAGGATGATAAGCTGCAAACAGATGATACCAACAACCCGTTAAATGATTCAATAAAGGCCAAAGATCTTTTCTTTGATGAGGTTTCGGCTTTTCAACAGACAAGCAATACATTAAAACAAATTTTTTATTATCTACTAAAAGACAAAAAGGAGTTCTACGCCGCCGTTGCTAATAAATCACTCTTGTCGGTGTTCCCTACGGGTGGTGGAAAGTCCATTACTTTCCAAGTGCCGGCTTTAATGAGTGGAATCAACTCAAGGGGTTTGACGGTCGTAATTTCCCCATTGCAATCGTTGATGAAAGACCAAGTTGATAATCTGGAAAAATTGGGTATCACAGATGCAGTTACGATTAATGGCTTGCTTGACCCCATTGAAAGGGCAAAGTCCTTTGAAAGAGTTGAAGATGGTTCTGCTTCCATTCTTTATATCTCCCCAGAGTCTTTACGTTCAAGGACAATTGAACGCTTGCTTCTGGGAAGAAATGTTGTTCGGTTTGTGATCGACGAAGCACACTGTTTTTCGTCATGGGGTCAGGATTTTAGAGTTGACTATTTATATATTGGCGACTTCATCAAATCACTACAGAAAAAGAAAAATATTGAAGATGGAATTCCCGTTTCTTGTTTTACCGCTACAGCAAAACAAAAGGTTATCGAGGATATTCGAGATTATTTCAAGGAAAAACTATCTCTTGACCTTGAGGTTTACAGTTCTAGTGCCTCACGAACCAATCTTCGTTATAACGTGATCGAGAAAGAGGGCGAAGAAGAAAAATATAATACCGTTAGAAATTTGATTGAAGAAAAAAACTGCCCGACAATTATTTATGTTTCACGCACAAAAAGGGCATATTCATTGGCACAAAGATTAACAGAAGATGGTTATCAGGCAAAGCCATATCATGGCCAGATGGAGAAGAAAGAAAAAACTGAAAATCAGGATGCATTTATCAGAGGCAAGCTCCAAATCATGGTGGCAACCTCTGCTTTCGGAATGGGAGTAGACAAGAAAGATGTTGGTATGGTCATTCACTATGATATTTCCGATTCTCTTTAGAATTATATTCAAGAAGCTGGAAGGGCTGGACGAGATGAAACTATCTCTGCCGATTGTTTTGTGCTGTTTAATGATGAAGACCTGAGTAAACATTTTATTCTTCTTAACCAAACCAAACCAAACTTAGTATCCAGGAAATCCAACAGGTATGGAAAGCAATTAAAGACCTTACCAGATCTCGGTCCAAAGTATCTCAATCCGCTTTAGAGATTGCTCGGAAGGCTGGTTGGGACGATAACATCATACAAATCGAAACAAGGGTAAAGACAGCCATTGCAGCCTTAGAAGAAGCCGGTTATCTAAAGCGCGGCCAGAATATGCCCAAATTATTTGCGGACAGTATTCTCAGCAAAAATGCTCAGGAAGCCATCTATAGGATTAACACATCGGACAGGTTTGATGAGAGGCAAAAAGAGAAAGCAACGCGAATCATTAAGAAACTTTTATCGACTAAAAGCAGAAAACACTTAAGCGATGATCAAGCAGAATCAAGAATTGATTATATCTCAGACCATTTAGGAATTGTAAAAGAGGAAGTAATAGAAGTTATAAATCTTCTCATTGAAGAAAAGGTTTTAGCCTTTACAAAAGATTTAACAGCCTTTATCAAGAGAAAAGAAAACAAAAACCGTTCATTAAGTATCCTGAAATCGACTTGGCAAATCGAGAAATTCCTACTTACTGTATTACAGAGTGATACAGGAAAAATAAAATTGGTTCAATATAGGAGTTCTAACCTCATTACACCCTTAGTAGATGATATCCTCTCAGAGGAACTTACAGGAACGACGTGTGTTTTGACCAAGACGAATGAAGAAGCTTTACAGATTACCGGATTGCTTGTGAAGAATGGAATGCAGGCAAAACTGATCCAGTCAAATGATGGATTTAATTTGTATAACCTTCTTGAAGTCCGTTTTTTTCTAAGCCAGCTCAATTTGTCGGAAGATATTTATGTTATTAACGAGGATATCTGGGAAAATGCCAAAGGTCAGTTAAGTGAAAGGTTTGGTAGCAGCATAAATCGAGAGATATGTCTCAAGATCATCAAAGATTTTGAGGCGACTAATCCAAAAAGTAAATACAAATCGGATCTAGAAGTTTTTATCCGCGAATCGAAGCTGGAAGATTTCTTGGGCGGAAACAGCGAAACAATCTTTGTTTCCACGATTCATAAGGCGAAGGGACGAGAGTTTGACAATGTGTTCCTGATGCTTGATCAGTTTAAACTTATATCGGAGGAAGCTATACGACAGTTGTATGTTGCCATGACAAGGGCGAAACGTAACCTGAGCATCCACTATAATAGCAATTATCTTCAATTTATAAAAACAGAAGGTCTTGAACGAGTTAATGATTCGGAGGATTACTTGCCACCCTGTCAATTAGCGTTGCATTTAACTTATAAAGATGTATGGCTGGACTTTTTTTCATCCTGTCAACATCTTATTTCGCAACTGAATAGCGGTGATGAACTTACGATTGACAGAGATTGTTGCCGTAATTCAAAAGGCCAAGCGGTATTGAAATTCTCAAAACAGTTGATAAAACAAATAGAGGATAGAAAGCAAAAAAACAACAATGTACCAAAAACAGCGAAAATCAGATTTATAGTATACTGGCAGAAGGAAAACGCAGAAAAGGAAATTAGAATCGTTTTACCTGAACTTCATTTTGAAAGAAATGATGATACATGCATTTGAAATAAAAAAATATCAGGAAAACAGTAGACGGCAGTAGGGGTTACTGGTTTATGGTAACCTACAATATTTACTTCTTAGTAGTAAGTGTTCTTCTGTTTATACAATATAGCCAACAATATGGCCAATATGGCCAATATGGTCAATATGGTCAACAACCTTTTTTCGAGAATGCGTTATCGTCGATTACAGTATTAATATATACTTTTTACAAACGAAAAAAATATTTTAGTAAAGAGAATTCTCTTGCGTAACATTGATATGCTGTGACGCTAGTCGTATTGTGTCCTGAAATTATGAAGCAAGTTAAAGAGTATGTAGAATGGGAGGGTATTAGTTTATGATTAATGAAAAAATGAAAAAGCTATCGCCATCAATGGATGAATGGCTCAAAGAAGCAAAAACTGACCCGGCGGCTTTACAGGAAGGAATGTTTTTAGTTCATAATGGTGTTGTGCGCCAAACGCCTAAAGCCAAGGTGCGACAAGGCATTGATGACGGTTCAATGGTAACGGGAATGGAATTTACTTATGATGCAGCAAAGGTTGATACTGCGATTGCTGAAACCTATAAGATGGATGGTATTTTCTATGTCAGGGTTTGGCTTAATGAAGGCCAACTTGAACTTGGCGACGACATAATGTATGTACTGATAGGCGGCGATATAAGACCACATGTTGTTGATGCACTGCAATTTCTAGTTGAAAAGATCAAAAGCGAATGTGTTACCGAAATTGAACAATAATAGCAAATTACACCGCTCTTTGAAAATGCCTAAAGTTTTTTGAAGAATTCTGATTAATAGCAGGAAGGTGAAATGTTGGCGGTAATTGGAGGGCGGACAAGGTACCTGTCTCCTCGTCCCGTTTTTTATTGTAACATATTGTAAATGAGGACTTTGTGATTCATGTTTAAATGCAGAGCATTTTGGTGTTGTTTAATCGCTATATAAACTGAAGGCAGAGTTTCTACGCTTAAATCAAGTAACTGTGTCGGAAGACTCGCCGACTGAAAAGGCAAAGCGACGAAACGGTTGAAAGTCTTAACAGCTATTATTCATAGGGGTAAGGAACGTAATGTTTTGTTGCTTGATACGTTTTCAATTTAACAACACTGTGTCATTGTATGTACTTAGCTTCACATCCCGGTATGAGAGGTCCCATACTAACAAATCAGGAGTGAGATTATGAATATTCGATATTTACACGAACGCTTATCTCGTATAGAAGAGATTACTGTGGTCGGCAAGAATACAGTGGTGGACGGTGTTATTTGCCATGTTATGGGTGTAGTACGCTATGGCATGCAATTGCGGCTTTTGGTTCTGAAATATGATGAGGTTTTTCGGCAGCATGTTGAGGAGGCTGAAGTTCCCGCGAACACCGTCAGCATCGAGACGGAACTGTTTCAATATCAACATACCACCACTGGCGGTGGCCCTAGGAGCACCGGTGCCTGTCGAATCAGAAAAAGCTATCCCCTACACTATGGAAGTGTGGGGGATAGCTTTTTTGTCTGCAATTCGCTTTTCCGCCAAAGGGGATCGTCCAATATATCTGAGTCAGCGATGACTAGTGGGCTGGAAGTTGTTCAATGGCTTAACTTTCCATATGGATTGTAGCCAAGGGGATACCATCGTTAGAGAACGAGTTAATTTATGCAACGGGATTTTGCTGTATATTACAGAGTATATTTAAAAAGGGAGCTTTAGTTTTAAAAAGGATGAAGCGACCTTGAAAAGCGGTCGAGCAGCTCAGTAAATTGACCAATACGGAAATACATATTTCCTATGATACAGAACGAACTCGATACGCGTGTGTCTTAGGATTTGGGGCTTTCAGTGTTGGATATGGTTATTTAGTTCATAATGTAGGCTTAATTGATTTAAAACCCTGGGTTTATCCATTATTTGCTTATCATACTTTTACGTTCTGGCAGTCACCTATCAAACAACCGATAATTTTATAACAAGAATTCGTATTGCCTTCGACCATATAGTATTCGCCGTATTTGTACTACGTTGCCGTTTACAATAAAGAATACTACATAGTTCTGCACCAACAGCAAACGGTATTGTTTGGCACGAAGCACAGTATTCTTTGCCAATGAACAGCGCATGGGCATTTGTTCAAGAGAAGCGATGCCAGCGACAATTTCATCATAGATTTTAAGAGCAGCCTGCGGTGAAAACTCATTTAGATAATTAATAACATCCTTTAGATCTTGCTCGGCTGAGGGAAATATCTTCAATTCATACTTTTCCATGGACATAAGCCCTCAACTTTTTGGTCACTTCAAAAAAGTCCTTTCCTTCTGCACCGTTTGCAATCTCAACCTCAGCTTCAGCCAGCTTGCTATAGAGTTCAATTAAAGTTTGCTGTTGCTCATAAGTTTCGATACTCATCACCACCATATCCCCTTTGCCGTTCTTAGTTATGAACACAGGTTGGCGTTCATTATGGCAGAATTCAGAAATCTCGTTAGCATTATTGCGCAAATCAGAGATGGGACGAATATTTGGCATATTCCTCACTCCTCGTTCTCAATATTTATGCATATATTTTATCATGATTTTGAGTAAATATCAATTTATACATTACCATATAGCGTAAATTACAGCACTGATGAAAGGCAAATAGATGTCATGGCAAAGAAGCTGGTGCAGGCTGCCAGAATACCCGCTTGACGAAGCCCTCCACCCATCAGTTTTCTATTTTTTCGTGCCTTATGAATTAAGTCAAGTATAGATGAACGCATTCGACTTCGTTTGCGGAGGAAAAGGGGAATAAGGTGTTTGAGAAGAGATTAAGAACTTCGGTGATGGTGTAAACGGAATTCGGTTATGGATTTATCAGTGGTATATTTTCATTGACAGTAATCAGGAATATCTGAAAAAGTTAGAAGACAATATTTATCAGAAGGCTCTAAATAAGAATATAGAATTCATGCAGGGTGACTGTAACCAACTCTTGAAAACAATAAACTCCTTTTCGTGGTATAGTAATTATTGGCGCGGGGTAATCTTCCTAGATCCTTATGCCATGAATTTGAATTGGGATTCTTTATCTTCTATAGCAAACACCAAAGCGTTTGATGTTTGGTATCTTTTCCCTTTATCTGCAGTTAATAGGGTATTACCTCGACATGGAAATATCCCTGAAGCTCATAGGCTGAAACTTCATCAAGTATTGGGGACTACTATGTGGGAACAGGAAATATATAAAGAATCGCCCCAACTGACATTATTCGGTGAAGTTGATTTAGAAAGGGCCTCAATCGACCAAATCAAAGGCTACATACTTAAACGATTAAAAACGATATTTCCAGGAGTTTCCGTAAACCCTCTAACCTTACGAAATCCAAAAACAATTCACCGTTATTTTTACTGTGCTTTGCTGTAAGCAATCCATCATCATCCGCAACTAATCTTTCACTAAAAGCGGTGGATCATATTTTGACACACACGATGAGTTTATTTTAGAAGCGGGGCGATAACATGGCAAAATCAAAAATTGAATGGACGGAAAATACCTGGAATCCAGTAACTGGATGTACGAAGATATCTGATGGCTGTAAAAACTGCTATGCTGCTGTCATGGCCCAACGTCTGAAGTTAATGGGTAATAAGAAATATGTTAATGGATTTGAGGTTGCACTTCACGAATATTGTCTAATTGATCCTTTAAAGTGGAAAAAACCTTCTCTAATTTTTGTGAATTCAATGTCGGATTTATTTCATGAAGACATCCCTTTAGAGTTTATCCAAAAGATATTTGGTATTATGAACAAAGCATCCTGGCACACCTTCCAAGTTCTAACTAAAAGAGCAGAACGACTTGCAGAATTGGCTCCTTATCTGACTTGGAGCCCAAACATCTGGCAAGGAGTGACCGTTGAAAGTGACCAATATAAGAAGCGGATAGATTCCTTGAGAAAAGTGGATGCGAAGGTCCGATTTATTTCCTTTGAACCGCTTATAGATGAGGTTAAGAGCCTCGATTTAACGGGCATTGACTGGGCAATTGTTGGAGGAGAAAGCGGGCTCAAAGCCCGAAGGATCGATCTTGAGTGGGTCCTATCTATCAAGAATGATTGTGATCATCAAGGGGTTAGCTTCTATTTCAAACAATGGGGTGGGATAAACAAAAAGAAAAATGGTCGATTATTGCTTGGGCAAACTTGGGATGCTATGCCTGAAATCGGTGCCAAATGATTTTTCATTAAGAACCCTGGTGCCTGACACCAACTTATCAACTTATTGTTTAGCTTGTACTCGGTGACAGAAAGAATAAAACAAATGCTCATTGCTACTCCAAATTGTGAAATGCATTGCGGGCGATGTAAGGGGCCAGTTGAATTTTCATTTAGAAGGAAGCTTTAGTTTTAAAAAAGATGAAGCGACCTTGAAAAGGGTCAAAAGTTTCCTCATCCAGCAAGATGCGCAAATCTTGTTATCCTTGGTGGACAAAAAAGCAAGCAAACAAATTGTCTTGCTAGGTGCTGAAAAGGTCGTCAGACCAGACACGTCGATTTCCGAGAACTCCCTCTTTACCGGTGCCGTTCATGAGCCTAGTATGGTTTCAGAGCTCAAAAAAGAGATATTAAGTAGTCACAGGATTGATTTTCTCGTTTCTTTCATCAAGTGGAGTGGTTTAAGGCTGATCATCAATGAACTGACTCAGTTCACAGCCAGTGGCGGAAAACTGCGGGTTATTACGACCTCCTATCTTGGAGCCACAGATTTTAAAGCGGTCGAGCAGCTCAGTAAACTGTCCAATACAGAAATACATATTTCCTATGATACGGAGCGGACTCGCCTTCATGCCAAAACGTATATCTTTTGGAGAGATACCGGATTCAGTACCGTTTATATCGGATCGTCCAATATTTCGGAGTCAGCAATGACCAGCGGGTTGGAATGGAATATTAAGCTATCCCAATATGACTCTGGGGATATTTTAGAGAAAATCAGAGCAACGTTTGAAGGGTATTGGAATAATCCTGAGTTCACACCCTTTATTGCGGCGATCGATTCTGAGCGTTTGAGACATGCTTTAAAGTCTGAGAGAAGAACCAGTCAGGATGAAGCGGGTAATGTTGCTTTCAATTTTGACATTAAACCGTATTATTATCAGCAGGAGATTCTGGACAAATTGAAAGCGGAACGGGAAGTCCATCACTCGCTTAAAAACCTTGTGGTTGCTGCCACGGGTACTGGTAAGACGGTGATTGCCGCCTTTGACTACCGGGACTTTTGCAGGGCGAACCCAGGCGAACCGAATAAATTGCTCGTTGTCGCTCATCGGAAGGAAATTTTAAGTCAGAGTCTAGCTTGCTTTCGAGGAATCCTCAAAGATCTAAACTTTAGCTCGATGATGGTCGGAGGACTAAAACCCGATAGTTTTGATCATTTGTTTGTCTCCATCCAATCCTTCAACTCTAAAGAACTGACAGAGATCACCACGCCGGATTTCTATGATTATATCGTGATTGACGAATTCCACCATGCTGCGGCTCCATCTTATCAAGAACTATTAGACTACTACAGACCGAAGATCTTATTGGGACTGACGGCAACTTCGGAGAGAGCGGATGGACGAAGCATCTATGCGTATTTCGAGGGCCGGATTGCGGCCGAAATCAGGTTATGGGAAGCGATTGAACGAAAACTGCTTAGTCCCTTTCATTATTTCGGTGTGACGGATAATGTTGACCTAAGTCAAGTGCGGTGGGTTGCGGGAAAATATGATGAGCGGGAAATTGAAAACCTCTTTGTTTTTGAACGAGCGGTCGCAGTTAAACGCGTTGGGAATATCATTAGTGCGATTGAAAGATATTGCCTAGAACGTTCGGACATCATCGGAATTGGATTTTGTCTTACGAAGAAGCATGCAGAATTCATGTCCGAGATCTTTAACAAATCCGGGATTCCTTCGGAATTTCTGGTTTCGGAATCGGATGACGGTGTTAGAGATAATGTGAAGCGCCGCCTGGTAACGAAGGAAATCAAGTTCGTTTTTGTGGTGGACATAAATGATGAAGGAATTGATATTCCTGAGGTGAATACGGTTCTGTTCCTGCGCCCTACAGAAAGTTTAACTGTCTTTTTGCAGCAGTTGGGTCGTGGTTTAAGGCTAAGCGATGGGAAAGAAGCCCTCACGGTATTGGATTTTGTGGGCCAAGCTCACAAGAAGTATTCGTTTGAAGATCGGTTTAAAGCGTTGTTATCAAGGACTCGGAAAACAGTCGAACATGAAATCAAGCATGGCTTTTCTAATGTGCCGAGGGGATGCTCGATCCAATTAGAGAAACAAGCCCAGGACTATATTCTAGAGAACATCCGAAATGCGGTTAATACTAAGCGCAATTTGATCAGCAAGCTATATGACTTTATGGAAATCAAACATGAGCTAAAGGTCAGGGAGTTTTTCGAGGGTTATTATGTAACACCCCAAGATGTCTATAGCAAAAAGGTAACGGTTGTCGGACTGGCGGCTCAGGCTGGTTTCTCAAGGGATATCAGGTAGATACAGAGCGGGAAAGATTGCTTGCCTCAGCACTGGGAAGATTGTCTTTGGTGAATTCCAGGCGCTGGATTAATTTTATGCAGAAGATCCTGCCGCAAATTCTTTTAGGTGAAGGTTCTTTATTGTATTCGTTGACCAGCGTGGAACGGACAATGCTAACCATGGTTCACTATACCTTGTGGGGCAAGGGGCTTAGTGATCTAGGAAATAGGTTTGCTTCTATTGAAGAGGCGATATATTGGGTCATTAATGATCCACGGCTTTACCAAGAACTGATGGATTTGCTGGACTATCAGTTCGGCAACATCAATTTTGTAGATAGGCCGTTGGTTGGATTTGAGAATGAATACCCACTCGACTTATATTGTGCTTATACGTTTGATCAGATTTTAGTGGCTTTGGGAAAACATACGGAACAAAAGAGGAGCTCTTTCCGGGAAGGAGTTCTCTACCTAGCTGAAAATAAGCTGGATGTCTTTTTCGTGACCTTGAACAAGTCTGAAAAGGATTATTCCCCGTCAACGATGTATCAGGATTATTCCATCAGTGAAGAGCTATTTCATTGGCAGTCTCAAAGTCGAACGACCGAGGAATCGCTGACAGGGCAGAGGTATCTTAACCAAGTAACCAGTGGTGGGAACGTGTTGTTTTTTGTGAGGGAGTATAAGATAGAGGGGGCTTTTGCCGCGACCTTTACTTGTCTTGGCTTTGCCGATTTTCAAAGCCATTATGGCTCAGCACCGATCAGTATTGTCTGGAAGATGAAAGAGCCGCTGCCGGGGTTTGTGATGAAGAAGACGGTTAAAGTTTAAATTTCTGCTGTTATTGCGCAGGGATTGCCATTGCCGTGAAGAAGTTAAATAGTTATAGCTCCCATCTAATCCTAGGTGGGGGCTATTTAACACTTCCAATTATTCTTGCTTTCCTGGGCGGTCTGAATCCTTGCATGACTTCAGAAGAACAAATTCACTGTCTTTACTATCTAAGTACATTTCTTCAGTTTGGCGCTGCTATCCCTCGAAATTTACCTTAAACTGGCCTATTCTGCTGGGCTGTAAAGTGACGGCAGTGGACTTTTCTTGGAGGAGGTTTCTCCTGCGAATGTTTCTCTGCAGGATGATCAGAGGTCCGGAGCATGGGCCGGTCTAGGTATATGCCGGCGCTTAGTTTGTCTTGCCACAAGTTAGGCGAGAAGTGGCAGCCACGCGGCCGCCGTTCTTTTTTTGGCTCCACCTAAACTTGCGGCGGGTCGTAGAGGTCGTTGGTCGTGGTACCTACTCGGCGGAACTGCTTATGAGGCGTCATTAATTGTCGTTCCGCGTAAGTTCCAGGACCCTTCGCGAAACGACACGTTTCGCTGAATAGTGACTGGGGTTAAGGGTGCACGGGAGTGGGATTTAGCTATGGCTCAGGCTCGTAAAGCCTTGGATTGGAACAAACAAATTGAATTGTCCATTGATCCTCCAACAGCTCGCCGGATCCGCGGAGAGCGTAACGAGGAGGGGGCGGAAGCCTGTTCCATGTGTGGTGGTTTCTGTGCTATGAAATTAGTGGGGGAACACCTTGGGAAAACGGGTGGAACTTGCTAAGGAGTCCCCAGCTCAAAATCCAATTGGAAATCCTGAGAAGAGGGCCAAGAGCAGTTTACCCGGCAGATCAGTAAGTATATAAACGCGATAGATAACATAGCTAGGACGAAAGTAGCGGAGATTCTTCCCTTCTTCGGGGGACTTGAGCTTAATGGTAACTGTAATCATTGAAAATCAGATGGAAGAAACTGATCATTCTCACCTTGGGCAAATCCTGACGTATGTAGTAGGGGCTACAGCCAAAACGGTGATTTGGATTAGCCCTGATCCTCGTCCCGAGTATGTGGCTTCAGTTGAATGGCTTAATGAAATTACACCAGTGGACATGAAGTTGAAAAATATCCATAAGTTTCATGAAACTAATTTAAATTAAATGCGTCTAATTTATAGGAGGTTCATCATTGTGACTGAATCCGATAATGTAGAGAACTCTAAACATTTTACTGTTTTGGAGGAAATTATCTCCAAACATCAACGGTATATTTTTAACCTAGCTTTTCGTCTGTGCAGTAATACTGAGGATGCCGATGACTTAACTCAAGAAACATTCTTAAAAGCCATAGAAAATTACGATAAGTTTCGCGGGGAGGCTAATGTACGAACCTGGACTTATACATCTTACAATTTATAATCCTGATCAACATGTTTTTGCTGTATGCAGTTGCTGTAAATGCTGCTGTCATGATATAGAATTTTTAAAAAAATATAACCGGCCTGACCTTATTGCTCATGCCGATTATGTTGTAGATGTGGATAAAAGTAAATGTAATGACTGTGGAATTTGTACTGAACGATGCGTATTTGAAGCGCAGAAAATGGAAGGATCTTTAGTGAGATTCGATGTAAACCGATGTTATGGTTGCGGACTATGTGTCTCTACGTGCCCAACAAATGCACTACAAATGAAGTTTAGAAAAGATAAGAATCTATAGCTTTTCCAGTGTTCGGGAATGAAGACAAAAGAAGGAGGCGCCTAAAGAACTGAGTGCAGTTCAAAAGGCGCCTCCTTTTCTGTGGGCAAATTGCTTACGCCACCGGTGGATCGTAGAGATCGTTGGTGGTCATGTCAATCACCCTGATATCCCGTATCGCGGCCATTTCGCCGCTGGGGCTGTTAAAAATATTCTTGGCTATAACCGTTTCCATCACGGTCTGGGCCTCAGACAGCGTCAGGTTCTCCCTCGGCTGTGGGACGGAAATAACGAAGGATTTGCCGCCGGTGGTAAGAAAAGTTAGCTTTAACACCTTGCTTGTAATAATCGCCATTTTAATCACCTCCTAAAGATTTACTTTGACTTTTCATAGCTGGTCTTTCAGGCAGATTTTCCCGCTGCTTATTCATTAATAAGCTCCCAGTTTTTGCCGAGCACAACATTCAGCAGCGGATACTGGCTCAGACTTGATAGGGCAAGTGGTTGAAGGAATCGGTCAGTTACTCTCAGCGAACGGCCGATAGGTTAATGCAGTTCTGCGAAAAGTACGGGACGAAACTGCTTGCCTCCTCCGACAGTGACGGCCATCCAGATTCGTCACTGGTGACGAATCTGACCTACAACCAGGCGCTCATCCTCCTTGGGATCCCGGAAGAGGAGCGGGAGGAGTTTATCGC
>NZ_JUEE01000030.1:0-7258 GCF_000802135.1 Desulfosporosinus sp. BICA1-9 | reverse complement strand
AGGAAATTGCGATAGTCCTGATGTTTGGGTTTAGCCAACTCTGTGCACATTTGCCGAAATGAGACAAATTCAGGACGAGTGAAGTACAAAACATGCATGCGAAATAAGATGACGGCATCCCAAGGCTTACGTCCCCGAGGATCAAGGATGGGCCGTGGGAACAGAAAGCGGATATATTCATCTTTAATGAAAGAAAGATAATCAATGAGATCCGCATCAAAACCAAGTGTGCTATAATATAGGGGTGAGAACATGTCTATCTGTATATGCAAGGTTTACACCTCTTCCTGTGTGATAATTTTGGTTTTGTCACCTTAATTTTACCACACCATGGATAGGGGTGTAATTATTTTTAAAGAACTTATGTTTGGTGCTGTTCAGCTTTTTGTAACAGACACTATAAAGCTGGTCAACCCGTATATTCGTATTTGAGTAAGAGCCGAGTACCTTTTCACAAGCTAAACAATAAGTTGATAAGTTGGTGTCAGGCACCGGGTTCCCGAAAGAAGCTATGTCCTAAGCTATGTCCTTATCTCACGTTACAAATACAAATAATTCCCCCGCTAATGCCTCTGCAATAGCCTTTACAGGCACTTCTTTATCTTTTCCATCATGATCTTTGCTTTTATAGAATAAATAAAAAAAACTGTCTCTCGTTTTTTCAGAAGTTAAAATCGTCGATACTTCTTTGATAGATGGAATTAACTTCAGAGATGGAAAAACGATTAGGATTTTTTCCAAATCTTGTTTCAAAAATCCACTTTTAAATTTATTTGCACTAATAATCACAAAGTCGAAAAGAATATCATTTTCGGAGGCAATCCTGCTCAGGCAATCAACCCATTTTTTGATTTTTTTCATCCCGTCCATTAAATTTTTATAATCTTTATCTGGAATAGTACTCTTTTTTTCGATAATTTTTCTTTCTTCTCTTTCAATATGTTCAAGGACTTTTTCGTTGATGACAGGTATGGAGAAATAATCAATTAGATACTTCTCAATCTCTTTAAAAGTAATTTCAAATTCATCCAGTTTATTTTTTCCCAATTCATTATCAAAAAGGGCCCTATATTCAGCTTCTGACTTCCAAAGAGGATGTCGCCTGGAGCCTCTGAAAAAATACTCATCCATCAAGTCATCAGAATAAACATTCTTCATTATGTACAGTACATCTTCATCAGCCAATAATGAAATCTTTCCCTTATTGCCAAAATCTTCTCCATTCCGGGTCAAAGAGTCAAGACTAAAAAACCTTGAACCACTTTCAGACAAAGCAAAATATTTATCTATGCTTCGCATCGCATGCTGCAATGCCAATTCAAAAAGCCTTTTAGCATTATCAAGCTCTTCAAGAAACATTTGTTCAAGGGAACCCATCGAATTATGTACGCTGTCAAATACCTTTCTTCCTAAGTGATAGACACCAATAGAATGGATGAATCTATTATGAAATGAAGCCGGATACAAAGGAGCATAACTCGTTTGCCGGATGTTCCTAAGCCTCTGAAAGCAAGCAGTATCAATAATACTTCGAACAATTTCAGAGTCTATTTCAACATATCCATATATCGGATCCTTAAAAAGCTTAAAACTCAAACTGCAACACCTAATTCAGCAAGAGATTTACTATCTGTAAATGCAAGCAGATAGTCCAAAGTCAAAAAGGCTCTAAAACGATTCCGCAAATCTTCAACAGTCTTTTCTTCTCTTAAAACAATAGCATCATTCTTTTGATCGCTATGATCAATTTCAAAAAAATCAGAGTAATTTCTTATTAATTCATTAGTATATTCTTTTGAAAGTAAAAGTGTCGCTTCATCGCCGTTTTCGCGCAAAACGTTAGTTACTGCATTCCCATACTTCAAAAGCGTTTCAAAGTCTACCCTCCGGCAACCGCTCTTTTCCAATAATTCAATCAACGCATTTGCCGCTAAATCTTCAATTCCAATAAATCTGTACACCAATAGCACCTCTCCTCATCACAATATCCGACCCTAAGATATACTATGTTGCTCCATATTGCCCCGTAAAATTCTGAGAAAGGCCACTCTTTTAACTGCAAAAATACGTTTTTAAAGTATTTTTGCTACATTAACATAGTATGCCAAACAGCTTGTTCTATTGTCAATTGTATGTCCTGTATAATTCTTCTATTCTTTAAGGATAAATTCCTGCTGGCAATTTTTTATCATTAAATTTTTTTTATATAACACTGGACAGTAGTTTCATCCTAAGGTTCTCACACCCAAGAAAGGAAACCATCGCTGAAAGGGTTACCTCATTAGTCTAACCGATTCCCTAGCGATTGACCATACTTATGCGAACTGATCACCGAAGGTATGGAAAAGGGCATGGAGAAAGGCAAGCTGAAAGTAGCGAAGAATTTGCTGAGACTTCCAAGCCAAAGTCCAAAAGCTTTTTCGCAACTTCTCCTTTCCTTCCGCTTTTTCTTTATTCCCCGCCGGCCTCTATCCTCGTCAGCTGATCACGTAATTCAGCTTCTCTGGCTTTGTACAGCATTCTTGCCTTTTCATCCTAACAGAAGTCTATTATACTGAACACTAACCTGGAATTTTCACGCTAGGTTAACGTGCTTTATGATGGCCAAATGACGGCTGCCCTGGTCAGCAGGCTGATGCACAACTGCTACCTTCTTCTGTTCCCCGGAGAGAACAACCGGTTAAGGGAATCCAGCATATATAGATTCGTAAACAAAACAAGCAATGATCATGTCGTTAAGGAGGACGCCTCTAGTGTTACTGTTGTAGCTACCACATCTAAATAGAGGTGTCTCTCTCCTTTCTTCAAGGATAACGTCATAGTCATTATTTTCGTCAACTTATAGACAGGTAAGACCGTCAGATTCGGACTTTTTAATCAGCGCCAACAGTATATTCACTATCTATCAGCCTCTGTGAGCGGCAATTTTATGCAGAGGTTTCGATTGCGTATACTTCTCGTACCTACAACATCGAACTCTAGTTTTCACAAGCTAAACAATAAGTTGATAAGTTGGTGTCAGGCACCGAGGTCAGGCACCGAGGTCCATTTTACGACCTAGCACATCCGCACTGTCAGGCACGGGGTTCTTCGAAGAAGAAAATCATGCTTATCGGACAGAGCGGAAAACGAGAAAATAATAAACTATAATTGCTCAAAAGCATCTTATTTGTTATATAAGATGCTTTTTCTGTCTGAACGTAGGTATAAATGTGTATAATTTTGTATACGTTATATTGACATAGGTAAAATATATAAATATAATGCCTATATAAAGGAGGCATGTACTATGAATGAATATAATTCACCTATATTACCACCCGATACAGAACTTGAAACAAAATATGTTTTAAAACAACTTGCAAAAACAAATAGAGCACTTGCGGAGCTTAAAGGTTATGCGGATACCATACCCAACAAGCATATTTTAATAAATGCAATAACCATTAACGAAGCGAAAGACAGTTCCGCAATAGAAAACATCATAACGACTCATGATGAGTTATATAAAGCTATTAGTCAGACCGGATATAAGAACCCCGCGGCAAAGGAAGTCGTAAGCTACCGCACTGCGCTATGGCATGGTTACGAGCAGGTAAAAAAACGAGAAATGCTCACAACAACTATGATTCTGGACATTCAACAACATATTGAAAACAATCGTGCTGGTATTCGCAAATTACCCGGCACAGTTTTAATGAATGAGACAACTTGTGAAACCATTTATACGCCACCGAGTGGCGAGCAGAAACTACTATTGCTTATGGCAAACCTCGAAAAGTATGTTAATGAAGATTTTGACGGCATCGACCCGTTGATCAAACTTGCTGTGATCCATTATCAGTTTGAAAGCATCCATCCTTTTTATGACTGCAACGGCAGGACAGGACGTATTATTAATGTTCTGTATCTCGTGCTAAAGGAATTGTTGGATAGTCCAATTTTGTATTTGAGCCGATACATTATTCGCAATAAGTCAGCATACTATACACTTTTACAGGAAGTAAGGACCAAAGGAAACTGGGAGGCTTGGATTCTATATATCCTTAAGGGTATAGAGGTAACTTCTGAGGAGACTTTGGTTCTGGTTAAAAGAATTAATAGAGAAGTCGATGCTATGACCGCTGAAATAAAAGAAAAGCTCCCCAAAATATATTCGAGGGAGCTTATCGACCTACTATTCTACGAATTTTATACTAAAATACAGTATATTGAAGAAGGTTTAAGCGTGTCGAGACGAACTTCTGTCAATTACCTTACCGCACTTGAAAGAGAAGGCTTTTTAGTCTCGGAAAAACTTGGTAAGGAACGGATCTACCAAAATAAGCGACTCTTTGATTTAGTTAGGTATACAAAATGAATTACTCATGCTTCATCATATTACGACCGATAATAACTCTTACGTTCAGCAAGAGTCATAGTGTCATATACTTCTCGCACCTACAACATCGAACCCAGGTTTTCACAAGCTAAACAATAAGTTGATAAGTTGGTGTCAGGCACCGGCTTCCTTAACACCTATGTACTGCAAGGGTTCGAGGCACTTCTCGTGCCTACGGACTGTCGAAGCCGAGGCAGTTATTCTTTCTGATTTTGGTGGTCTGAATCCTTGTCCGACTTGATCAAAACAAATTCCCTATCCTGACTATGTATGCACATTTCTTCCGTCTGACGCTGTACCTGCTGAATTTCCTCAATGATATCCGACATTTTGTTGAACAGTATGCTATACATCTCTTTATAATCTACCACTGTTCATCACCCCACAATAATAGTTTAAACATAAATATTTTATACGTTTTTCGTATAAAATGCAATATGCAATTATTGCATACGATAGAATAGCGTTGGGGTGAATATAATGTACCAACGTTTACGGGATTTACGTGAGGACAGAGATTTAACACAACAAGAGATTGCAACCTTGCTTAAGGTAAGCCAAGCAACCTATTCAAGATACGAAAGCGGGGCCCTTGATATTCCAAGTTCTTCTCTTATGAAACTTGCCCAATTTTACAAAACCAGTATCGACTATCTGTTGGGACTGACCAATAACAAAAAGCCCTATTACTAAGTGGAGTGTAGAAGAGTATAGATATAAAAGCTTCCATGACCCTTTCCGGAACGGGAACACCAGGAACCGTCCGGTGAATACTTTTCACAGCTAAACAATAAGTTGGTGTCAGGTACCATGCACCTGCTTGACAGCCTGCTGCAATTCCAATTTGGTCCTACTCTCGACATCATGCTCCGCGATAAACTCATCCCCCTCCTCTTCCATGATCCCAAGATGGATGAGCGCCTGGGATCGGGTAGGAGGTCACCCATTATTTGAGTGACCGACCTCCCACACCACCGTGCGTACCGTTCGGTACACGGCGGTTCCTCAGTTTACGCTGTGACTTGTCGATAATACTCTGAAAAGAATAGGAACCCAAACCCTTTAATCACATTGTTAGTTAGGGATTTGGATAGGATATGGCTTCTGGATGTTCTCCAGTAGCTCTTTCTCGTATTTGCGTATTCCCATGCCTTCTGCTCATGGATTCCCAGTGATTTAAGCATTTTCAGCTTTGTCCTCACACGTTTCCATTGTTTCCAGTAAATCATGCGAATACGCCTTCTCATCCATTCATCGGTTTGTAGGAGCAATGACTTCATGTCTGCTAATTTAAAGTAGTTTATCCACCCCATGATGTAGCGTCTAAGCTTTGTTGCTCTGAGTTCATTACCCATCCCGTTGCTTCTGGCCGTGAGTTCTTTCACTTTGCCGCGCATCTTTGACACTGATTTTGGATGTATTCTGATTCTCGTTTTACCTTTCATTCGGTAGAACGAGAATCCAAGAAATTTAACCCTTCCTACGTAGTCAACCACTGTTTTCTCCTCATTCACTTTAAGAAATAGTTTCTTTTCGATGAAGGGAATGATGTTGTTTAGTACACGCTCAGCGCTTCTTCTGCTTTTGCAGAAGATCATCAGATCGTCCGCATAACGGACGAATCTGTGGCCCCTTCTTTCAAGTTCCTTATCCAGTTCATTCAGCATGATGTTGCTAAGAATTGGACTTAACGGGCCACCCTGAGGTACGCCGACTTCTGTTTCCTCGAAACGTTTTCTAACCACAACTCCTGCCCTTAGGTATTTGTGGACCAGCGATATAACTCTCCCATCTTTGATGGTTCTTGACAGTACTTCTACCAATTTGTTTTGATTCACGGTATCGAAATACTTCTCCAAGTCCATGTCGACCACATATTTATATCCTTTATCTATGTTGGTTTGACACTTCCTGATGGCATCATGAGCGCTTCGCCCGGGTCTAAACCCATAGCTATTGTCGGAAAACTGCTTCTCGAAGATCGGTGTGAACTGTTGGGCGATTGCTTGCTGAACGACTCGGTCTACTACTGTAGGTATTCCTAGCATTCTTTTCTTTCCGTCTTCCTTGGGTATTTCTACTCTTCTGACGGGGTTAGGACGGTATTTCCCGTCCAAGATTGACTGCCTGAGTTGGTTTCCGTTTTCTTTGAGATATTGTAGAAGTTCATCTACTCCCATCCCATCGACTCCGTGAGCCCCTTTGTTTGACTTGACTCTCTTGAACGCGTTGTTCATGGTGTCTCTGTCCACTATTTTCTCAAGTAGTCTCTCCTTCGACCAGTCTGCGTCGGTGATGTTGTTTTCAGTGATCCTCACAGAACCGTGCACTCCCGCATATCCTTCGTGTTCCGCACTATTCTTTTGCGATGAGCCTTCCTTTTGACGTTTGTCTGTTGGAAGTTGGCTGCACTTCGCTTCTGTTTTGGTAACATTCATTGACTTTCACCTCCTAAGGTTCAACCCTTCCCCGATGATGTCAACTTCTTCGGGTACTATGGTATCTGCTGACTTCTCACGACAAATCTTGTTTCAACCGTACTTCATACGCTTTGTTTCCGCACGTCCGTGAGACCTCCCCGGGTAAGAACGCAGTCTTTCCTTCCATCTATCTGCCACATCTACACAGTAGGCTTCCGGATAGTTTAGGGCTTTAGTTTGCACAGCAACCTTACCCAGCCTACTCTTGCCTTATGTGATTTCTGTTCGTCAGACCAGAAGTTCGCCTCCGGTTTCCTTCAGATTCCACCTCACGATGGACACCCTTACCCTTGGCTATGTGCTTGGCACTATCAACCTGCACTCGGGACTTTCACCCTTTAGACTGCGCCCATGCCGGGCGCACTGTAGGTCAGATTCGTCACCGGTGACGAATCTG
>NZ_JUEE01000029.1:0-58698 GCF_000802135.1 Desulfosporosinus sp. BICA1-9 | reverse complement strand
CAACGGCCCACGAATCGTGCTCCGAGGTGCCTCTGGGGCTTCACGCGCACCAACTCAGGCATGCGAAAGCATCGCACTGGCTTGAGGATGGAATGAATATCGTGCAGATATCGTTTTTGCTAGGCCATGAGCAGGTGCTGACGACGATGGTGTACCTAGATGTGACCACAGAACAGGAAGCGAAGGCGCTGGCTACACTTGAAGATGAAAATGATCGAAAAGTCTCAAAAAAATGGAAGAATGGTGCAGGGTCACTTGCAAATTTCTGTGGGGTAAGGTCGATCATGGAATGAAAGAAATCCAAACCTTTCTTCATGAAAAACTACTTGAATATATGGCATAATGATGAAAGGTTTGGATTCTGTTTTTGTTTGGATAATCTAAGAAATGGACCTCTAAAATGTCCGTCAATCGGTAGCCCGTTGAATCCTCAGTCAAATGATAACTGGAGTGTAATTTTTTGAGTGGAGTACATTTGAAATCCACAATGTTTATAGTTATACATTTTTGTAGCAAATCATAGGTATCTCCCGGCTTTACTTGACTAATATACATCTTGGACCAGTAGAACATGGTTCTTTCGGGTATGAATTCAGTGGGTAATATTTGTATTTCTATATCGATTTGTTTTCCTTGTTTTGTCATTGCACGTACATCTAGTATTCCTTTTTTGTCCTCTGAAAACTCCCTTAGAAGCTCACTATTGATGATTTCTATCCACTCAAAGTCTTCTGCGGGCACACCTAGTACTGCACTGAGAAAGGCTATTAGCAGGTCTTTGTTCTTCTCATCTCCAAAAATCAGCTTGAAAACAAAGTCTACCTTTGGAGACATCAGAAACCCATCGTCCGTTGATATCTGTTTGCGTTTACTCTTTTTGCTCCCAGCCATGGCAACTTCATCCTTCCTCTAGTTCTATAATTTATTTTAGCAAATCTACCGTAGTTAAACCACCTACAGACAACTATTATCAACGCTAACATAATGACTGAATAATAACATTATACAACACGGCACATATCAATACCATAAAAAGGAATTAATATGTGCCGCGAGTTTCATCACAAACAGCAACAAAGTCCATAACGAAGGACTTTGTTGCTGTTTGCCTTAAACGGAGCTTTCTATATAAAAAGTATCGGTTGCCTGACATCTAGATGTTTTCTAAGGACAAAATTTAATAAATATAAAAATCTAAAGTCAATTGAATGAATTTCATGCACAGTCAATCATAGGATTGGCGTTTAGGAATATGAGAATTAGCTTTATGAAGAACCACGATAGACTAGATGCACATTTCTTGAAGTATGATCAGACAGAAAAGTCCCACGCCCTTTGTTGGAACAAGAGGCTAGAAATGTAGTTGGGGAGTATCGCAAATCGTGCATAAATTGTCAGAATAGTTTCCTATTGTGTGAGGGTACGACCCCGTTGGAAAGGCCGACCGGACGGGAGGGCTTTCCCCCGAATCTAAGGCAAAACACCAAGAAACAGCGGTAGTTACCAGCAAAAATGTCTTCCCAGAATACTACATGATTTATGTGGAAAAGTTTGAGGATATGATCCATGAGGATATTGACGAATGGGTGTATTTTTTTAAGCATGGTAAAATACGTGAGGACTTCAAGTCACCCGGAATCTTGCTGGCGGCCAAGAAACTGGATTATCTCATGATGAGCGAGGAAGAACGGCGGGGATATGATGACTATCTGGCCTATCTAGGGCAAGAGGTGGGGATTTTAGATACTGCAAAAGAAGAAGGACGAGAAGAGGGAAAAGTACTGACAGCCAAGGCGGCTTTAAAGAAAGGGTTATCAGTCGAACTCATCGCAGAAATTACAGGGCTCCCCCTTGAAGAGATCGTGAAATTGTAACGAGAACAGGCGAGCCTCTCCGTCCTGAAAATGGCTATGGGCGTTGCAACGAATCAGGGGGATGCAATAACGTTTTTAGCTAGTGAGACAACCAAGACCACGGAGTTGTCCGTTAAACGAAATTCACGAGCTACTCTTGATATACGAGCATAAGAAACAGCCACTAGCTTAGGATATACCTAGTTAGTGGCTGTATTAATCGTCTCGAATTGTGTTGGGGTCGTTACCCCGGGGGAGCGTTCTAACTTGGTTAAATCTTGAGGGGGACCCCTTTGGCAAGGAGCGACCGGGAGGCCCTTGCCTGAACAGATTCAAATCGATAAATTTCAGGAAATACCAGTCCCCTTGGCGAGGCTTATCGACACGAGTAATAAGATTAGGGGGGGATCCGCTTAGCTCCACCTGTGGAGAGGTGCTTAGCGGTTCAGCGACCGAATTGGCCCTGAGTGGAGCGCCGATGCACCTACAGGGTTCAAACCGCTTAGGCAAGTGGAGGGTGTTGTCCCAAGGTGGAGCAAAGACGCTACCCCCCTAAGATTATTATTAATACTCGACAATCCAGATAGGTAAGATTATTATATAGGTAAGAATAAAAGATAAGTAAGAATAAAAGATAAGTAAGTAAGTAAGTAAGTAAGTAAGTAAGTAAGTAAGTAAGGGGGGCTCGAAATGAGTATAATTGAGTTTTCTGACGACCAAGCACTCAGCGTAGTAAAGGCTACGAGCAGAATATCTAGCCGTGGGCAAATAGTTATCCCTATGGAAATACGAAAAAAGCTAGGTATTGGTGAGGGAGATCACTTGACATTTATTGCTGAGAAGAACGGTGAAGTTAAGGTTGAAGTTGTTAAGAGGCAACGTATTACGGAACTATTTGGGATTCTAAAAACACATAAGTCATTTAAACCAGTTGATGAAATCAGAAAAGAAGCGTATGAGAAGATGGCACAAAAAGAGTTAAAGGACGGGGAGGAAGGATAGTTGGCGAGGAGACTTTGGTTGGACACTAATGTAATCATCCGAATTATTACGGGTGATCCCCAAGAGATGGCACAAGAAGCTGAAGATATGATTCTAAAAGTCGAGATGGGAGAATTAGTTTTGCGCTTGTCTGCCATAGTTGTGGCCGAGTGTTGTTGGGTATTAGAGTCCTTTTACGAAGCACAACCAACAGACATTTCTGATACCTTGTTGAAATTCACTAATGCAATTGGAGTTGAAACTGAGGAAAAGCCCGTCGTACAACAAGCTCTGCTTGATTTTTCCGCTAAAAAGGTTGATTTTGTGGATGCTTATATTGCGGCACATGCCAAAGCCAACCCCCCGGAGGATGTGGTTACATGGGATAAGCATTATAATCGGTTAGATATTAGTCATGACAGACCAGGAAACTGATAGCATTATTACAAAGATCAAGATCTACCGTGGCGAGATTTTCGATGCCATCGCGGCAGAAAACAAACAAGCCGCCGTTCCCAATGATTTGTTGGAGTTGGATATGCTGAAAGCATTACAAATATAGAAGTAAGGCGCACTGTGCATCTTACTTCTATATTTAATTTAGGGAATATTTAAGTCGAGCATTAGGCAAGGCTGCTTGGGGCCAATTTCAGAATAGTAACAACAGTTTGTCGTTGTGTGAGGGTGCGACCTCGTAGGAGTTTCTTTTAAATCCTGAGGGGGTCAGAACCCTTTGTGCAAGTCCTAATGTGGGTGCAAACTACTCTGAATGAGAGCGCTTACTTCCTCAAATTGAGCAGCTAGAAAAATTTGGTTTGTAATCCGACTGAGTACCTCCAAGTCTGTGATCGTGCGTACCGTCTCCTGAAGGGCCTGAGATTCTGCACCAAAACTGACTTCGAGGAATTGACATAGGATATCTTGGGCCATTATAGCTTCGCCTTTTGCTCTTCCTTTATTCGCCGCTGACTCTATCCTCGTTAGCTGGTCCCGTAGTTCTGCTTCCCTCCAAGAGTAGAAGCCATAAAAAGAGAATCTTTGCAAATATCAATTCTATTGTTCCAGACAGCTTTAGATTCAACAGTTTTATCTTTATCCCAAGCAATGTTACCGTGCTCGTCAATAAACACTTCATTAAATTTATCTTTATCTTTTAGTATTTCGAAAACTCCAAAGAGTTTATCGGACATATCAAAGGTCTTAATTTCACCATTATCAAATTCTAATGTTAAAATGTAATCGTTACATGGGATAACCTTTGTGATTTTTCGTGTTCCACTTAAGAAATACTCTTTTACTTTTTGGTCCGTTATTACATTAGCCAAGCCGACACCTCCTAAATCTATTTTAAAGGTTCAATAGGAAATAGCTCCTTATGAGTTTGCGCTAGATACCATTCCTCCTGTAATTCGTCTTGGTGTAACGCCGCCCATCCAAATATCATTTTCAATTGTTTGTTGGGCATCTGACCACTTAACAACTCTATATCATTAATCGATATACTGCATTCGTATTCGCCATACTCAGCGTGGAAATGAGGAGGTTGATGTTCTAAGTAGTTTAGATAAATTTTAATTCCTCGAAACATGCAAATTGTTGGCATTAAGCATCCCCTTTCTCTTCGTCAGCTTACTATTATTATACCATTTTATGGGCATCGCGTCACGATATTTCACGATCTTTTCAAGATGTGTTGGGGTCATACCCCGGTACCTCTTAGTATTGACTCTTTTTCTGTGAATGTGACACAACTACATCGTGTATCATTGAATGATCCCTGGAATGCCTGATGTTATTGGCCTCCAGGGACTCTTTGCAATTGTCAGAATTGTGTCTAAATTGTGTGAGGATCAGACCCCGTTGGGATTGGATAGCCCGATGACATTGGATGCGATCCCGTTGGTCGGGGGAGCGCTCGCTTAATTTCGCTTAATTTGATTTTGGGAAATAAGATGAAAACCAGAGCAATTAGAAGAATGAACGACTAATTGTAGTATAGATGGTTAATTTTGGCCAGTATTAACCCTAAGGTAAAAGTCGTAAACCTGCGATATAAGTAGTAAGCAAGTGTAGTAGAAACCTTTTCCCAACCGGCCGGAGGGTGAAGCGTTCTACTGCAGGCAACTCACAAAATGCACGGGCAAGGATGCCTGGCATAAAAATCAAGGAGGAATTTTTTATGATTATCAATCACAACATGGCTTCCCTGAACACCTATCGTCAGTTGAGCACTAACAACGCCAACAGCGCCAAGTCGCTGGAGAAACTGTCCTCAGGTCTACGTATCAACAAAGCCGGTGACGATGCTGCTGGTCTCGCTATTTCCGAAAAAATGCGCGGTCAGATCCGTGGACTCGACCAAGCGGCTCGTAACTCCCAAGACGCTATTTCGATGATTCAGACAGCTGAAGGTTCGTTAAGCGAAACTCACAGTATTCTCCAACGTATGCGCGAATTGGCGGTTCAAGGTGGTAATGATACCAACACGAGCACAGATCGCGGCGAAATTCAGAAGGAGCTTAACTCGCTAACTTCCGAAATCAATCGTATTGGCAACACCACTGAGTTCAACAGTCAGAAGCTCTTGAATGCTACTTCAGGCACTACGACTGCTGCTGTAACTGCAGTTGCAGGGGACTATAAGGCTGTTCTTAGTGCGCCATTCTCTGTAGGTGAGACGGTTACTATTGATGGAGAAGTCTTTACTGCTGCAAGTGGTAGTAGCAGTGCAACTACATTTGATATGACAGACGCAACTACCCAGGCGACAACTTTGGCTGCTGCCATTAACGGTAATGCAATACTTTCAGCTAAGTATACAGCAACTGTTTCGGGTGCTGATGTTCAATTGGTTCAAAAAGCAGGTCAAGAATCTGCGACGGGACCTGTGGTTAGTGACACCGGTGCCACTGCTAACGCTACCGCATCTACAACTACCGCAGGTGTTGCTGGAGTAGAGGCTAAATCCTCCTTCTCCATGCAAATTGGTGCAAACGAAAGCCAGACGATGACGCTTGACTTTGCTGACATGCGTTCTTTAGCTCTTGGTATTACAGGAACAGCAGCTGCAACTGGCTTTACTGCCACTAATACTGTTACTGATGGAACTAATGACACTGCCAACGAGGCTGCCTTGGATGTAAGTACTTCTGCTAACGCTGGTAATGCAGTCACTGTAATTCAGGCTGCTCTTGAGAAGGTATCTGCTGAACGCTCCAAGCTCGGTGCTAACTCGAATCGTCTGGAACACACTATCACCAATCTCGGAACCTCTTCCGAAAACATGACAGCTGCTGAATCCCGTATTCGCGACGTAGACATGGCTAAGGAAATGATGAACTTCCAAAAGAACAACATCCTCTCCCAAGCTGCTACCGCGATGCTGGCTCAAGCCAACCAAGCTCCTCAAGGCGTTCTACAGTTACTCCGTTAATTGTCGACAAGTTAATACGTTTCCCAAAGGGCCAGGGGCGTTTGCTTCTGGCTCTTTATTTATGTTTTTTTACGTTTACCCCTAAAGCTTTCTCCCACTTCTTACGATACATCTACTAACAGATAAATCAAGCAGAGGTGTTCGATATGGATATAAGCGCAGTGAAGACTCCTATGGATTTTGGTGGTTTTGCTAATCTGGCGCAGACAAATCCCGTTATTCAGCCTGTTGTCAATGTTCCAACTGCCAATACGGGTAATTTTGCAGATGAATCGGTAACTGCTCAAACAGACGAAAAAATTCATAAAGAGCCAGCCGATTTACAAGAAGTAACCCAAATGACGGAAGCAATGAACAAATTTATCCAAGCAATGAATGCAAATATTAGATTCTTGATCCATCAAGAGACAAACCAAATAATGGTGCAAGTCGTTGACCAAACAGATAATAAAGTACTAAAAGAATTCCCACCTCATGAATTTCTTGATACAATGGCCGCGATTCGTGATTATGTCGGGATACTACTGGATAAAAAAATATAGCAGTAAGTTGAGGGATGGGAGGGGTTGGGCATGTCATTCAGTTCGATCGGAGGCACTTATGGTCTGTCTGGTTCGGGCATGGATATTGACTCCATCGTAACAAAGTTAATGATGGGGCAGCAAGCAAAAAGCGATGCTTTGCTACAAAAGAAAACGGTACTGGAATGGCAAAAGACTTCCTACAATACAGTGTATGATGATATCAATAATTTTCGTACTACAACGTTTAATTACAAACTCCAGGGGACTTTAAGCCCGAATAAGGTTTCTTCCAGTAACACCTCGGTAGTTACCGCAACAGCCAATGCTGAGGCAGCGGATGTGAATCATTCCTTAGTGGTTGCGCAGTTAGCCAGTGGTGTGAATTTGACGAGTGCGAGTAATGTAACGACTGGGGCAAGTAAGGACACTATTGTCAACCAGTTTTATGATGGTGTTGCTCCTACCGGGTTGTATAAGTTCACGATAGCCAATGGAGCAGCGAGTGCATCCATTACCATTGATCCGAATGGAAGCATCAATGATCTTGTTAGCCAAATCAATAGCGCAGGTATTAATGTGAAGGCCAGTTATGATAGTACGCTAGATCGTTTTTTCATGTCTACTACTAATACGGGTTCTTCTGCTGGGCTTAGTATTGTTAAGACTGAAGGCGACGCTAGCTGGGGTGGAGATTTTTTTGTCGACAAGCTAAAGCTGCCCTCGGATGTTGCCACCACTACGGGTATCACTGGTCTAAATGCCGAATTCAAACTGGATGGGGTTCATTTAAGCCAAGCAAGTAATACATTCAGTATCTCCGGTGTGACATACAGTTTGACAGGTGTGTCGCCTGGGGCGACAGGGGCCACTATCGCGGAAAAGTTGGATTCGGGACAAGCGACCACCATTAGCGTAACCAACGATACCGACAAAGCCGTAGCCAGTATCCAATCCTTAGTTGACTCCTATAACAAAATCCTTGCCGACATCAATGGCAAGCTGAGTGAAACCCGCTATAAGGATTTTCCACCGCTTACAGATGCCCAAAAGTCGGTCATGAAGGAGTCGGATATTACAGCCTGGGAGGCCAAGGCGAAGAGTGGGATGCTCCGCAATGATCAGACCTTGGCGAGCCTTGTGAATACCATGCGGAATGCTTTCTCCAACCCTGTTGCGAGCATTACGGGTCCTTATAATAGTGGCGCTTCAATTGGTATTACCACTGGAACCTATACTGAGGGTGGAAAGCTATACCTGAATACCGACAAACTACGGACCGCGTTGCAGGACGATCCTGATGTACTGAGTCAGCTGTTTGGGGCGAGTGGGAAGAATCCGGACGGCACTATCGATCCCAGCAGTCAAGGGATCGCAGGGCGGTTGTATGATGGAATTAAGACTAAAATGGATCAAGTAGCGCAAATAGCCGGTACAACGGCTGGGGCGCAATATGATACTAAGAGCAGTTTTGCCAAGAGAATTACCGCCTATAATAAGCAAATCACCAACGCCGCAGACAGGTTTGACAAGGTGCAAACAGCTTATTACAAGCAGTTTAATGCTATGGAAGTAGCTTTGCAGCAGCTAAGTTCTCAGAACAGTTGGTTAGCATCGCAATTTGGTAATAGTAATGGCTGAAACTATACAAAGTGATTGGGTAGGAGGGAATATATATGGTGAATCAACAGATGGCGAATGCCTATAAGAATCAGCAGGTTATGACGTCCTCACCAGAACAATTAACCTTATTGCTCTATAACGGAGCGTTGCGATTTTTGACGGAGAGCATTTTGGCGATGGAGCAGGGGGATGTACAAAAATCCCACAATGCCAATCTGCGCGTGCAGGACATCGTACGTGAATTTGTTCGCACGTTGGATATGAACTATGAGCTATCCAAAACCTGGGCGAAGCTTTATGAATACACGGAACACTGCCTGATCCAAGGTAATATTAAAAAGGATGTTACTTTGTTGCAACAAGCTAAAGAGGTTCTACAGGAACTGCGAGATACATGGGTAGAGGCTATGAAACAGACTCATGTGGCTCGAGCAGTTGGCAAGTAATGGTGAAGAAAACAGCTCAAGCTTTGTGGCAGGATTATCGGTTTTTGACCAAAGAAATGATGAAATTCCTGACTAAGCAGGATATGGCTCTTTTTTACGACCTGATGAATCAGCGAGAACAGTTGCAGACCCTCATTGAGCAGACTCCCGATGATGGCTTTAAAGTCTCCCCAGTAGGGCGGAGTTTGATTAGCGAAATCCAGCAAGATAGCCAAGCTATCCTACATGCAATGCAGGTTCGACTGGGTAGTAGCAAACGACAACATCAGGTTTCAGAAGCCTATGGCGCTGCCAGCACTATGGCTATCAGCCAGATGAAATGGAAGCGATAGTGAACTCGTTCAACTAAAGATCAAATTAGGAGGGATTTGTGATATGATCAATCCCATACAGCCCAATACTCATTCCACCATGATTCCTATGGATGCTTTTCCTGGGCAAAAGCTGGACCGTTCCTTAGAGACTCCTCGCAAGGTTATCGATCGTAAGGGCGAAATTCCTTCTGCCCGTGAAGAAATTCCGCGCGAGGAAGTAGAAAAGGCGACGGAAAAGCTCAACCGGCTTATGGGAATCATCAATAAACGCTACGTGTTTAGTATTCATGAAAATTCCCAACGCCTTACAGTTAAGATTGTAGATCAACAAAATGGAGAAGTAATAGATGAAATTCCTTCTAAGCGGGCGTTAGAGCTTCTAGATTCTTTTAGGGAAATGGCCGGCTTGCTTTTCGATAAACTAGTTTGATCGAACGTTAAGACATGCTCGTTCAACAAAAAAATAACATAAACGTTCCTCAAAAAAACAGGATGCAATTTATTGGCACCCTGTTTTTTTGTACTAGTCAGAAAGTATAACTTTCTGGCCCTTCTCGCCATTTAAACGCAATTATCATGGTGCAACATGGCGGAACGACACAGAGGTCGTTCCCTACGTTAACGTTATCTTAGGCTAAATTGTAGGGAACGACCCCTGTGTCGTTCCGAAAAGGCGACGCAGGACGTGTCTAGTGTCGAATGCGCCATGGACGGCGGCCGCCTTCGCCGAGGTTTGGAGCCAGACAAGTTTTTTTGCCCAAAGGTCCTATCGGATTGTGACAAACAAACCATTTGTGGGTATTACTACTTGATGCTATTGTTAATCACGTAAACAACTAGGTATAAATTTGGGGATACATATAATTAAAAAAATATTCATGGGAATTTTGTCGAAATAACTGTATACGGTTTAAGGGACTAGGTGCTACTATTAGATGATAAACGGTAATTATGTTTATATACTTTTTTTGGAGGAATTCTAAAAAATATGGCGAATAAAACGTATTTAGGACAAGTTGTTCCCTCCATGCAATATTTTACATAGCAGACTGGACGATAAACTAGATTAGTATCGTTATAGAGCGACTTACGAAGTATTTAGTAATATTTTATCAATAAAAAGATTGGGGTGGCAATGCGTGAGTCAAGATGAGAAGAATCAGGGAGTAGATCTGGGGGAATTTATAGAGTTTTACCTATTAGATTCCCAGGAACAGATTGAAAAGCTTGGGGCTGGGCTCTTACAACTTGAGAAAGAGGGAGGGAATATTGGACTTATTAACGATCTTTTCCGCTCAGCTCACAGTTTAAAGGGAGCCTCCGGAACTATGGGGTTCACGCCAATCGTTGCCTTGACCCATGCTGCCGAAGATTTGTTGGATCATTTGCGTCAGGGGAAAATGGATGTTTCCTTGGAAATGATCGATACATTATTGGCAGTGACAGATCGAGTCAAAGCGATGTTAGCTCAGGTCGAACAGCGGCAGGAGATTGAAATTGAATTCGAAGATTTAGCCTCCTCTATGCGGGGGTTATTAAATGGAGATAAACCAGTTGAAACAGTGAAATCACTAACCTTTCCAGAAGAAAGTGAAGAAGTCTTGAAGTTTGTTCCGATTAACTTTTCTCTAACACCCTCTGAATGTGAAAAAGTAAGCGATGCTCAAAGTTTAGGACGTGGTGTTTATCAGGTCGATGTGAAACTTGGGCCTAATACCCTCATGAAGGCAGTTCGTGCGGTGATGGCAACTCAGCGACTTGAGGGAATGGGCTCTGTGATTAAACTTTTGCCGAGCGTTGAGGATCTGGAAGTTGGAAATGCAGAGGAATTCTTCATGCTTGTACTCTGTGATGAGCCCCGCGAAGAGATTCGGAGAGAACTACTGGAGATTTCGGAGTTGGTGGATGTCGTAGTACACCCTTATCCAGAGGTTATAGAGATAAAGGAAGACGCTGTTGAGGATATGACTGAGGTTCCGAAAGTTGTTTCAGAATCGGAAAATGCGTCCAAGGTTATCCCGACGGTCGTGCCCGAAGAAAAAGTGGTTCAGCCAATCTTAAGTCAGAAAGCTGCCCTTGAACCAAAAGGGATTCGTAAAGCTCCAGGGACACCGGCCACTGAGGCTGCTAATGGAGAAGGTAATACCCAAGTACATACGATCCGTGTCGATACAGTGCGCATGGATAATCTGATTAATCTGGTTGGAGAAATGGTCATCACCCGGACCCGTCTGGTGCAAATTGGATTGGATCTGAAGGCTCAATACAGTACGGACGGTATGGTCAATAATTTAAACGAAGCGAACGTTTACTTGGGTCGTCTAATGAATGACCTCCAAGAGAGTGTTATGCGCTTACGTATGGTGGCGATTGGGACTGTTTTTAATCGTTTTCCACGTTTAGTTCGTGACCTTGCCAAAAAAACAGGCAAAGAAGTCGACCTCGTCTTAAAAGGGGAAGATACCGAACTTGATAAGACTGTGGTTGAAATTATCGGAGATCCTTTAATGCATCTGATTCGAAACTCAGTGGATCATGGTATTGAATCTCCGGAAGAGCGCCGGGCAGCTGGGAAGCCTGAACTTGGGACGATTACGCTCAATGCTTACCATGAAGGCAATCACATTGCTATTCTCATCTCCGATGATGGGGCAGGGTTAGATCTTGATAAAATTCAGCAAATAGCGGTTTCTAAGGGCTTGATTGGAGCGCGCGAAGAACTCTCCGAACGGGATATCGCAAACCTTATCTTCTTGCCAGGCTTTAGTACAGCAGATACTGTGACCGATATTTCCGGCAGGGGTGTTGGGATGGACGTTGTGAAGAAGGCCCTGAATAATCTCGGGGGAATGGTGGATATTACAACTCGCAAAGGGAAGGGAAGCACCTTCACGATCCGCTTACCCTTGACCTTGGCCATCATTCAGGCGTTGCTCGTTGAAGTTGGAAAAGAAATTTATGCGGTTCCACTTTCTTCTGTTTTAGAGACTCTTCTGGTTAATCGAGAGGATATTAAAACTGTGGGTGGACTGCCAATGGTTCAACTGCGAGGTAATACCTTACCCCTCATTTCTTTACAAGAAAAGTTCGATCTTCCTACTCCAGAAACCGAATGCAGTGAGGTCTTTGTCGTTGTAGTAGGCTTTGGAGATAAAGCTTTAGGGCTAATCGTTGATGAATTGCGCGGCCAACAAGAAGTAGTCATTAAATCTTTGGGTGAATTCCTGAATAATCTCCCCGGAATTGCCGGTGCAACCATTCTCGGAGATGGAAAAGTCACCTTGATTCTCGATATCGGATCCTTAATCCAAGACGTCTTGGTAACACGCAAGAGCTAAAGCGAGGTTCGATGTTCGAGGATCGAGGTTCGAATAGAATTAAAAACTGAAGTTTTTAACAACGATTTAAATCTCACTCGATCAATCACATCGCGCTTCGCACCTCAATTAAAGAAAACTTTATTTAATTATCCTAAAAACTTTTAAGTTTTTATTCGAGTTCGAACATCGAACTTCGAACCTCGAACATCGAAGAAGGGGGTTTTACTATGGCAGAAGAACAATTAGTCACGTTTAGCTTAGGCTCCGAAGAATTTGGCGTTGATATTATGCGTGTCCAGGAGATTATCCGTATTCCACCGATTACTCGAGTGCCTAAAGCCGAGAATTATATTGAGGGTGTTATTAACCTGAGAGGAAACGTCATTCCGGTGATCAGCTTGCGCATTCGTTTTGGTATGAATCGTGTGGAAGAAACCGATCTCAGTCGGATTATTGTCCTGCAGGTTCAATCAAAAGTGTTCGGAATTCGGGTGGATGCAGTCACTGAAGTCTTGCGCCTTGATAGTGAAGCGATAGAACCACCACCGCCGATTGCGCTTGGCATGGACTCTCAGTTTATTCGTGGGGTTGGAAAAATAGGGGAACGTCTGCTTATCCTCTTGGATCTCGATCACATTATAGGTGGAGAGCTAAGTCATGACGTCAGCGCCTAGGACACAGATTGGAGTCCTCATAGTCGATGATTCTCCGTTCATGAGGTTAACACTACAAAAAATTCTTAATCAGGATCCGGGTATTAAAGTCCTGGATACTGCAAGAGATGGACGCGAAGGAATTCTTAAACTTCAATCCCTTCGTCCAGATGTCGTGACGATGGATGTGGAGATGCCGGTCATGGATGGACTTCAGGCGTTGGAAGAAATTATGCGTTGGCAACCGACCCCAGTGATCATCTTGAGTGCTGTGACCACGGAAGGTGCGCAGTCCACGTTGAAGGCACTGGACTTAGGGGCTATTGATGTTGTGGCCAAACCGTCGGGAAGACCGGGAGCGGATTTACAGGTACTTGCCCGGGATCTAGTGGAGAAAGTAAAAGCAGCAGCGTTAGTCGATCCTGCTCGACTCATGCCTAAGGCAATACCCTCATCTCTACAGATGCCTCCTACTACGGTCCCTTCCGCAACGACAGGTACTGCAGTTCAAGCGGGTATCTCAAAGGGAGTGGCTGCTCCTACTTCACCCTCTGGCCCAAGTTTGGGACTAGGTTCGCGACCGAGCAAGGGAGGGGTCTTGCCAAAGCATGTGGTAGAAATCGTGGCCATCGGCACGTCTACTGGTGGGCCCTCGGCATTACAAGCAGTTTTGCCAGCCTTGCCAGGAAATTTCCCTGTACCGGTGTTGGTCGCTCAACATATGCCTCCAGGGTTTACAGGACCCCTCGCTCAAAGGTTAAATGGACTATGTGCTCTCAATGTTCGGGAAGGAGTTCATGGAGAAGTCTTGAAAGCGGGGACTGTGTATGTAGGTCCAGCCGGTAAACAGCTTCAGGTTTTGCGTAGGTCTGGTCTGTTGACGCTTCAAATTGGAGATGAGGCCCCAATACCCACGCTTTATCGCCCTTCCATCGATGTGATGTTCCTTTCCTTAGCAAAAGAAGTTGGTAAAGGGACTCTTGGGGTGGTCATGACTGGGATGGGTAGTGATGGGACTAAGGGGATGAAGGAGCTTAAGAGGTTAGAAGAGGGGTTCGCAATCGCTGAGTCGGAGGAAACCTGCGTGGTTTATGGAATGCCCAGGTCTTTGGTGGAGGCTGGTCTAGCTGACCGAATTGTACCACTTAATGAGATCGGAAAAGCGATAGTGGAATGCGTGATGAGGAGGGGATAACATGGGTCTTTTTGGGGCCATCGAAATCAGTGCTTCCGGGTTAACTGCCCAGCGCTTACGTATGGATCTTACCGCTAACAATATCGCCAATATCAATACGACTCGAACGGGAGAACTGACCCCGGCAGGAAACCAGATCCCCTATAGTCGGCAAGTCGCCGTGTTTGTTCCTCGCCCACCGGAGACACCGTTTTCTAAAGTTCTTGGAGAAACGATGGGTTTAGGAAAGGTTGGGAATGGGTACGGAAATGGGAACGGGGTGCAAGTGGCCAGTGTTTATAATGACGTTACTGAACCCTTTCGTTTAGAATATAACCCTGCCTCTCCTGATGCCGCGACAGTGGTTGAGGAGGGATTGCCTGTAGGATATGTACGTCAACCTAATGTGAATATTGTGACGGAAATGGTGGATATGATGACGGCATCGCGTGCCTATGAAGCCAATGTCACTGCTCTCAATGTTAGTAAATCTATGGCTACCAAAGCACTTGAGATTGGAAAGGGGTGATGATTAAATGATCATTCAAGCGATAGCACCGATTCTACCGATCGGACTGACTCCGATTACCCCTACTAATCTTGACGCTACTTCGAACATACGCCCTGAGGGAGGTCAAAAGGCCGAGGCGGATTTTTCAAAATTTTTGAGTGATGCCCTTGGTCAAGTGGATGCTCTACAGACCAAGGCGGATGTCGCCAGCTTACAACTGGCTACGGGACAGGTGCAAGATTTATCAGAAGCGATGATAGCCTTAGAAAAGGCTAATCTATCACTATCCTTAGCAGTATCCACGCGTGATAAAGTGATTGATGCTTACAATCAGGTCATGCGTATGCAACTTTAATTCGATGCACGATGCACGATGCACGAGGTTCGATGTTTGAAACGTTCGTGAACGAACGGAATTTATTCGAGCTTCGGGTCTCGAGCTTCGAGCATCGAAAAAAAGGTTGTTATATAAAAATACGTTGTGAAGGTTTTCTTTTAAGGGGTTATTAATCTAGTAATTTATGGAAACAGTGAGGCGGGAGGCGCGAAGCGCGAAGTTCGACGTTTAAAACGTTCGATACGAACGTCTCCATTCGAGCCTCGAGCATCGAACTTCGAGTCTCGAGTAGAAAGGAGGAGTCAAGAGTGGATTTTTCTTGGGCCGGAATCACACAATCTTTAAAGACATTTTGGAATAATCTTTCTAGCCCACAGAAAATAATTACGGTGCTTGCTCCTCTTTTGGTCGCTTCTGCGTTAATTGCCTTGATCACTTGGGCTGGCCGCCCACAATATGTGGCGATCTTTACTAAGCTGGGTGATACAGAAGCGGGAGCAATAACGACAAAACTGAAAGATTTGAAAGCAGATTATCAGTTAGCGGATAATGGATCAACCATTATGGTCCCCCAGCAGCATGCTGCTGAGATTCGGCTCCAACTTGCCAATGCAGGTCTTCCTCAACAAAGTAAATTTAGTTTTGATAATCTTAATACACTACGCCTCGGGGAAACGGATTCCGACAAGAAATTACGTTATGTTCTCGGTTTGCAGAATGAACTTGAGAATACACTAAGGACATTGACTGGCGTGCAAGATGCGCGTGTACATATCGTGATGCCTGAGCCGTCGCTTTTTATTGATAATCAAAAAGCTGCTACGGCGGCGGTGACCTTGAAACTCGCTCCTGGAACAAAATTTGGCGACGACCAGGTACGTGCGATTGCTAATCTTTTGGCAGGCTCAATAGAAGGACTGCAAACGGAGAATGTAACGATTGTAGATACCAGTGGAAATGTTTTATCAGATGTTTTAGGCAAGAGTGGCGACCCCAATCGTCTGACGGGTACCCAATATCAACTTAAGCAAATGGTCGAAGAGGATACTCGAAGATCTATTCAGAGTATGCTGGATATGGTATTGGGTAATGGCAAGACCGTTGTTCGAATTAGTGCTGCTTTGGACTTTGACCAAATCAAACGAACGATACAGACTAATGGACCAGGTGCCTTGTTGAGTGAACAGAGTACCAATGAAAGTACGACCAATAGCAGTGGTGCAGCTGCTGGAGGGGTACCGGGATTAACCCCCAATGGGGCACCGACGTATCCTGCGGGGGCTCAAGAAGTCAATTCGTCTTCGACCAAGACAAGCAGCACCAAAAATTTTCAAGTGGACACAACTCAAGAGGAACAGCTAGTAAGCCCAGGAAGTGTTAAACGTCTTTCCGTTTCGGTCATGGCGGACGCTGACACTGTAACCCAGGAACAACTGGATCAAATAAAAACAATTGTTGCTTCTGCGGCCGGGGTTGATGCGACTCGCGGGGATCAGATCCAAGTCGCTGCAATTCCGTTTAATAAAACTGATTTACAGAAAAAAATTGCCGATATGGAGAATTCTGCCAAACGCCAACAGTTGATGACCTATGCCCAAATCGGAGCCGCCGTTTTGTTCGGTCTCGTGGTTCTGGTCATGTTTCTGCGAGCTCGTTCTAAGAAAGCACGCGCAGAAAAAATGTTGGGTCTCACTGGTTCACAGCCAGTAACCCTCGCCACTGCGGAATTGATGATGGCTCAACAGATGGTCGAGGAAGCGGAAGATCTGAAATTGGCTCAGTCGAAAACAAAGTCAGCTGAACAAATTCAAAAACAAAAGACCAAAGAGTCGGTAGAACTTTATACGCGCAATAACCCCGACGAAGTCGCACGACTCATGAAAACTTGGTTATCGGAGGAACGGTAGATGGCGCAAGTTTTAACGGGAATTCAAAAAGCCGCAATTCTGATGATCGCCTTGGGTTCAGAGAATTCCGCTCAGATTGTGAAACACCTTGGAGATGCAGAGATAGAACAGTTGACCCTAGAGATGGCAAATGTCGGTAAAATATCACCAGAACAACGGGATTTTGTGGTGGAAGAATTTCATCAGATGTGTATTGCCAATGACTATATTTCTAAGGGGGGTATTGAGTATGCTCGAGAAGTCTTGGAACGGGCTCTTGGCGAAACTCGAGCGTTTGAGATCATCAGTCGTTTATCGACGTCCTTAAAAATGAGACCCTTTGATCTCGTGCGTCGGACGGACCCCAAACAACTTTTTTCCTTTATTCAAGGAGAACATCCTCAGACGATTGCGCTGATCATGACGCACCTTCCAGTCGACAAAGCAGCTACATTACTTGCCAGCCTAGGGCAAGATCGACAGGCAGATGTGGCGAAGCGCGTAGCGACGATGGGCCGAACTAGTCCAGAAGTGCTCAAGGAAATTGAAAAGGTTCTGGAACGTAAGATTTCTAGCTTAGCTCCCACTGATTATACCGCTTCAGGCGGGATCCAGAGCATTGTCGATGTCCTTAATCGAACCGATCCTGGGACGGTCAAAGTGGTTATGGATGCTTTGGAAATCGATGATCCCGATTTGGCGGAGCAAATTAAGCGGCAGATGTTTGTCTTCGAAGACATCGTTGTGCTTGATGATCGTGGTATTCAGTTAGTCTTACGCGAAGTAGAAACCAAAGATTTGGGACTTGCTCTCAAAGGGTCGAATCCCGAAGTTGCACAAAGGATTCAAGCCAATATGTCCTCACGGGCTGCTCAGATGCTCAAAGATGATATGGAGTTTATGGGCCCAGTGCGGTTAAGAGATGTTGAAGAGGCACAACAGCGAATTGTGAAGGTGATTCGCAAACTTGAGGAAAGCGGTGCAGTCGTCATCTCTAGAGGAGGTAGTGATGAGATTATCTATTAACGGGCGGGTCGTCAAAAGTTATGATGTCGAGGTTTCTACTCCGCGAATGGTGGAAAATCAAGAAGGATTTCAGCAGTTGGGTAATATCTTAAGGGTGGTCAGTGTCAGTGAAGAGGATCAGCCCTCGACAAACCAAGAATACTTGGACTGGAGGGAGACCTCTTATGAAGAAGAAGCTAAGGCAAAAGCGGCCATAATCTTAGCTGAGGCTAAAGCCAGTGCCGAACAAATTATTGTTCAAGCACAAGCGGAGTCGGAGCGTTTACGTCAAGAGGTCCTTAAGAGTGCGCAAGACGAACTTTACCCAGCGGCCAAAGCAGAAGGATATAAGGAAGGTAGGCTAGCGGGAGAAGCAGAAGGAAAGTTGGCAGGAGAAGCAGAGGGAAAGCGCTTGACCGAACAAGCAAACCAACTTTTTCAGTTAGCTCAGCGGGCGGTTCAAGAAGAATATTCTAAAGTTGACGAACTTTTACTTCGCTTAGCGATAAAAATAGCTGAACGCTTAGTGCGGGCAAGCTTAGCGGTTGAACCTCAGCGCTTGCTGGCAATCATCCAGGCTTTAACCTTGTTGCCACAGGAACGCCAAGGCTGGCGGCTCCATGTATCTCCCCATGATGTAGGATGGCTGGAAGGGCATCAAATACCTTGTCCATGGGTGATCGATGAATCCTTAAAGCTCGGAGATTGTTTCTTAGACTGCCAGGAAGGGGTCTTTGATGCTCGGCTAGAGGCACAATTAGACAAATTAGAACACACCTTACGAGAGGAGCTGGAACATGGCGGCGTGGAATCGTTTGACCCAGACGGTAGCACAGACTGAACCAATCTCAGCTCAGGGGAGGGTTTCTAAGATTGTCGGTCTGATGGTTGAAGCTGCTGGTCCGCGCGCGAGTGTGGGAGAATATTGCCATATTATGACTCGAGAAGGACGGGAGCTTCCGGCTGAGGTCGTCGGTTTTCGGGATTCGACCACTCTGCTTATGCCTTTAGGAGAACTCGAAGGGATTGCTCCGGGAGACCGGGTGCTCCCACAGTGCCAAAAGCTTACCGTGGCTGTCGGAACAGGACTGTTAGGGCGAATTCTTGATGGTCTTGGACATCCCATGGATGGACGCCCGCTTCTGACAGAAACAGCGTATCCTTTGCAGAGTAAACCCCCCAATGCTTTCTCACGTCCTCGAATCCTTGATCCTCTTAGTGTCGGAGTAAGGACTATTGATGGGATTCTTACGATTGGTCGTGGGCAACGGATGGGGATTTTTGCAGGATCTGGGGTGGGGAAGAGTACTTTGTTGGGAATGATGGCTAGGAATACAGTGGCAGATGTGAACGTCATTGCCCTGGTGGGGGAACGGGGGCGAGAACTGCGTGATTTTATCGAGAAGGACTTAGGCCCAGAGGGTTTAGCCCGTTCCGTGATCATTGTGGCGACCTCCGACCAGCCTGCACTGGTGCGGTTGAAAGCAGCGTTTACGGCTACTGCCATTGCTGAGTATTTCCGGGACCAAGGGAAGAATGTCCTCTTAATGATGGACTCAGTGACCCGCTTTGCCATGGCCCAACGGGAAGTTGGGCTTACGGTGGGTGAACCACCGGCGACTCGTGGATACCCCCCCTCTGTCTTTGCTCTCTTACCAAAACTTTTGGAACGTTCGGGCATGGCGGAGATCGGAAGTATAACCGGAATTTACACGGTGTTAGTCGATGGTGATGATCATAATGAGCCAATTGCTGATGCTGTGCGCGGGATTCTCGACGGGCATATTGTCTTAACTCGGGAACTGGCTATGCAAAATCAGTATCCGGCCATTGATATACTACAATCGGTCAGTCGAGTGATGAATGATATTATCAGTCCGGAACACATGGACTTATCTGGAAAAATTCGTCGCCATTTAGCAACTTATAAGGATGCCAAAGATTTGATTGATATCGGAGCCTACACTCCAGGAAGTAATCCTAAAATTGATGCTGCTATCGCACATATGGACCGAATTCAGGCGTTTATATGCCAAAGTGTCAGCGAACAAGTTGGCTACACAGAAATGTTACAGCAAATGAAAGCGGTCTTTTCACCAGAGTGAGAATTAGGTGGTAGGGCAAACTTTATTTAAACATTATTATAGTTGAGTCTAGATTAAGGAGAAAAAAACGATGCCAAGATTTCGGTTTCGCTTGGAAGCAAGTCTTCAACTCGCAGAACAGAATTTGGAAATCGCTCAAAGAGAGTTCGCGCACGAAATGCAACTCTGGCAAGCTTGTGTCAGAGCCTGTGCGAGTCAGCAAGATCGTTATAAGGATGCTCAAGAGGGACAACGGGTTGCGGGTAAACACCGGCCAGCTGAGTTAGGGAGTTGGCAGATCTTTGCCTTAGAGCAACGTAAGCGGCTTATCGATCGTCAGAGGGAACTGATGCAGCAAGAAGCTGTCATGGAAAGTGCACGCCAAGTATTACTAGAAGCGCATCGTGACACGGAGAAGTTCCAGCGACTGAAGGAAAAACAAGCTGCGGCCTTTCAGGTTGAAGAATTACAGAAGGAACAAAAGGGTTTGGATGAAACTGGGCAGGTGCTTCACTGGCATCGACAAAATTTGGCCAATCTTGCCACAAAATAAGCTGCTTTTTTAAACACAAATCAACGTTTGCGGAGGAGGAGTTTTATGATTTATGTCACTCGCCTAAATGGTAAAACCTTTGCTTTAAATCCTGATCTTATTGAAATGATGGAAGAAACCCCGGACACGGTTATAACGTTAACGGGTGGAAATAAATACGTGGTGTCAGAGAAGATCGGGATTCTAATAGAGCGAATTGCAGAATTTCGTAGGCGCTGCCATCAGATTTGCAAAGTAGAGGAGTAATTGAACCTTATGAATCGAAAAACTCTTGTGATTATGATCCTTACCCTGTTTTTAGGGGTTGCGCTTGGCGCAGGGGGGACCCTTGGAGCACAAAAATTTCTCTTCAAAACTCCAGAAATAAGTGCCAAGGCGGCAGAAACAACTAAAAAGACAGGACCGCTTATGCCAATCGGCGATTTTACAGTGAATTTGCAAGGTGGAAATTTTCTTAAAACGAGCATTACCGTTCAAGTGACGGATGAGAAGGCCGTCGTTCATCTTAAGGAGGGCGATGCATTCTTAAAAGACAGAGTTAATACGGTCTTAGCGAACAAATCCTTGATGAATGTGCAAACTTCAGATGCCCGTGAAGCGTTGAGAGCAGAGTTAATTAATAAACTCAATGAAGTAGCGGACAACAAGATCACGGATGTATTATTTCTGTCGTTAGTCTACCAGTAACGAGGTTCGATATTCGAAGTTCGTGGTTCGAATTATAACAGTATTTTGTTTATGCTCGGATAATGGAAGCAAGTAGTTCAGGGCTCGAAAATTGGGTATGTGATTTGTAGTTAAGCACAAAATCGAATATGTAGTTCCACAGTCAGCGTTTAGTCGTTCGAACATCGAACATCGAATATCGAGTTGAAGGGGGGGATTTGATGGGAGACGTCTTGTCCCAAGCTGAAATTGATGCTCTGTTGAGTGCACTGTCCGATGGGCAAGTTGACGTTGAGGAGATCCAGGTAACTAAGAGTCAAAAACGAATTCGAGTGTACGATTTTAAACGTCCTAATAAGTTTTCCAAGGATCAAATTCACTCCCTCCAAAATATTCATGAGAATTTTTGCCGAGGACTAACCACTTATTTTTCAGGAAACCTACACTCTGTTGTGGAAAGCAGTGTCCTTTCGATTGAGCAAATCACGTATGATGAATTTATTCGTTCTCTGCCAAACCCTACTGTGTTGGGCCTTTACTCGTTGAATCCACTGGAAGGGACGGTATTGATCGAGGTAAACCCTTCGCTTACCTTTGCTGTAGTGGATCGACTTCTGGGTGGGCAAGGAAAAGGAATGGAGAAGAACCGAGATTTAACAGAAATCGAAAAGACAATTATTGAAAACCGTTTGAATCACATGATCGCTATTTCTGAAGAGGCTTGGGCAGAAGTGTATGAACTAAAACCTCAATTTGTGGCAATGGAAACTAATCCGCAGTTTACGCAAATTGTGGCTCCTAACGAAATGGTCGTTCTTATCACTCTTGAAGTTAGAATCGGCGAAGCGGTAGGAATGATTAATCTATGTATGCCCTATTTGGTTCTTGAACCCATTTTAGATAAATTAAGTACGTTTTTCCTTTTTTCTACCAAAGCAAAGGTTACTTCTCCAGAACAAGTTCAAGCAATTCGGAAAAAGATCGAATGGGCCAAAGTAGATATGATAGCATTTTTAGGCCATTCAGAGATTCTCGTGCGGGATCTCTTAGATCTGACAGAGGGTGATGTTATCCCGCTGAACCAATCCGTTAATGATCCGTTACCGATCTTTGTGGGAGAGTTCATGAAGTTTAAGTCCATTCCGGGGCTGCATGGGGAACATCTAGCCGTTCAGATTTCAGAAATAATTGAGGAAGGAGGGGACCATGATGGCTAATGGAATGCTTTCCCAGGAAGAGATTGACGCCTTATTACGTGGTACCCTGGAACCGGAGTCAGAACCGGAACCAGAGACACCTCCAGTACAAGAATTTCTTGATGACCTACAAAAGGATACCCTGGGAGAAATTGCCAATATCTCGATGGGTACAGCTGCCACAACATTATCTCAGCTTTTAGGCAAAAAAGTGGACATTACCACGCCTAAAGTCGACGTTACGAACTCGGAACAGATTCGTGAGGATTACCCGATCCCTTCCGTGATTTGTGATGTTAAATATAAGGCAGGGATTGAGGGTTCGAACCTCCTGATTCTTTCCCAACAAGATGGCTCAGTAATTGTCGACCTAATGATGGGAGGAGACGGGAAAAATCCGTCCAAAGAACTTTCTGAGCTTCAAATAAGTGGGATTTCTGAGGCGATGAATCAGATGATGGGGTCGGCCGCCACTTCCATGTCCACCATGTTCAATGCCATGGTCGACATAACGCCTCCGAATATGGTGCTCAATGATTTCTCATCTGGGCGTGATATTCTTCAGGACTTCCTTAATCCAAATGAGCCTCTTGTACGGATTTCTTTCCGAATGGTTGTTGAAGAGGTCATTGACAGTATTCTTATTCAGGTAATCCCGCTCAGTGTAGCAATAGGGATGGTCAACAAGCTAATGGAAGCAATGAGTGGAGGTTCTAAACCAACTTCTGCTCCGACTCCGGCTCTAACGCCAACGCCAACTCCAACCCCAGCCCCATCGTCGACATCGTACTCCTATCAAGCTCCGCATTCGACTCCACCACCGGCCTATGAAATGCCACCCTATTCTCAGGTCATAGACACCCCGACTTATGGGATGCCCCAATCTAATACTCAAGGAAGAGCACAGACACTCGTGCAACCGGCTCAGTTTGCACCTCTTCAACCAGGCCAACCGCCGACACAGCCAGATAATCTTAACTTGATTTTAGATGTACCGTTGCAAATTAGCGTAGAATTGGGGCGAGCCAAAAAAACAATCAAGGAAATTTTAGAGATGGGTCCAGGCTCGGTTATTGAATTGGATCGCCTGGCGGGCGAATCGGTGGATATGATTGTTAATGGCAAGTTAATCGCTAAGTGTGAAGTGGTTGTCGTTAACGAAACATTTGGAATCCGAATTACTGACATTGTGCATCCCATGGAACGAATGAATTCGCTGAAATAGAGGAGGAAATCTGAGTGAGCGCTACGATAATGATTGTTGATGATGCCGCGTTTATGCGTATGATGTTGAAGGATATTTTGACGAAAAATGGTTTTACCGTAATTGGTGAAGCAGAAAATGGGGCCTTGGCGGTTGAAAAATATCGAGACTTGCAACCGAACTTGACGATCATGGATATTACAATGCCAGAAATGGATGGACTTCAAGCAGTCAAAGAGATTCGCAAACAGGATTCCAAGGCCCGTATTATTATGTGTAGTGCCATGGGCCAACAATCCATGGTTATTGAAGCGATTCAGTCTGGGGCCAAAGATTTTGTAGTGAAGCCTTTCCAAGCAGAACGTGTGGTTGAGGCTGTCACGAAGGCGTTGAAGTAATATGCCATTCAACGAAGACCTGCCGCTTCCTACAAGTGATGCTGCTCCGGTTGTTGCACAATCTGTTTTCTCATGGTGGGGGCTTATGGGTACGTTGCTGGTATTTCTCGTTATTTTACTGGTCTGTCTTTGGATTATTCGTCGACTTAATCGAGCCAACCTCCGTAGCTTGAATGCTCCCTGGGCAAGACTTATCGATCGACAAGTCTTGAACGGACAGCAAAGCCTATATCTCATAGAAATTGCTGGTCAATTACAAGTCCTTGGCGGATCGGATCATCATTTACAGAAAATCGCGGAGATCCATGACCCCAAGGTTGCTGCCGAAATTCTAGAGGAAATTGCGACTCGTCAGAATGATCGAGTGGAAAGCTTGGCCCAAAGTTTGCCTAAGCTATGGCGGAAGACCCCTGGAAGGAAGAAAGAGTCTTTTGCCACAGAATTTGAGCGTATGCTTGAGGAGGTAGAAAAATAATGTCTTCTTCAAGCTCACTAATTAAGCGCTTAGCGCTGGGGCTGCCTTTTGGAATAGCCCTGGGATTTGGGATGATGACAAATCCCGAAACAGTTCAGGCTGCTGGTATCACGTTGGATCTGGGGAGCACAACGTCCCAACAAACAGGTACCTCTGTGCAACTCTTGCTGTTGATGACCTTGTTGTCATTGGCGCCGGCTATTCTCATGATGATGACCTCCTTTACCCGGATTATTATCGTGCTGTCTTTTGTGCGAAATGCACTCGGAACTCAGCAACTCCCCCCCAACCAGGTGCTTGTGGGATTGGCCTTGTTTCTTACCTTCTTTATCATGATCCCGACTTGGAATCAAATTAATACTAATGCGCTTCAACCCTACATGAACAATCAGATCACCCAAACAGAGGCTCTAAATAATGCTGAGGAACCGCTTCGGATCTTCATGTTTAAACAGACTAGAGAAAAGGATCTAGAGCTTTTTGTAGGTTTATCTAAAATGGAGCGACCCAAAACTTACCGGGACGTGCCGACCTATGTCCTCATTCCAGCCTTTGTAATTAGTGAACTGAAGACAGCTTTTCAAATGGGATTCGCCATATTTATCCCCTTCATTGTCATTGATATGATTGTGGCAAGTACTCTGATGTCGATCGGAATGATGATGCTACCTCCTATGATGGTCTCACTGCCGTTCAAAATACTCTTATTTGTGTTAGTGGATGGGTGGCATCTAGTAGTTGAGTCTTTAGTCACAAGTTTCAAATAGAGAGTACCAGTAGAGGAAAGGGGACAGGATCAGTGACTCAGAATCAAGTACTCTATATGGCTAGAGAAGCTGTGGGAGCAGTGCTTCTTGTAGGAGGACCGGTACTCGGTGTGAGTTTGTTGGTTGGTCTGTTGGTCAGTATATTTCAGTCAATGACCCAGATTCAGGAACAAACCCTGACCTTTATTCCTAAAGTTATAGCGGTTGCGGTCGTCATGCTTGTGTTAGGCCCTTGGATGCTCTCAGTGCTGACAGCCTACACATCCAATTTGTTAACCCAGTTGGCAACCTTCGGAGGCATGTGAAATCGAGGTTCGAGGTTCGAGGTTCGAGGTTCGAGGTTCGAGGTTCGAGGTTCGAGGTTCGATATTCGATATTCGAACCAAAAGCTGAGAACCTAGGTTTCGAACCATGAGTTTTGAGCCGCGGACTCAAACAACGACTACAGACTCGAACCAAGAAACACTAATCTCGGACCTCTGACATCGAAACACAGACTTTAGACTTCGAGCTTCGAGCATCGAACTTCGCACATCGATTTTGGGGGGGTAGAAATTTGGGTTTGTCACAACTGCTCCAATGGAACCTCTCATTATTTTTGCTGATTTTATTCCGCTGGGCAGGCATGATTATGTTAGCCCCAGTCTTTGGTGCCCGGGGCGTTCCAGCCCTGGTAAAGCTGGGTTTTGCAGCTAGCCTTACCGTAATTGTCTATCCACTAATTCATGCGACCAACCCGTCCATTCCCAGTGAATTATTACTGTTGATTGCTGTCGTCATTAAGGAAGTCTTGGTGGGAGTGGTCATCGGCTTCGTGATTTACACGTTCACCGCTGTCCTACAAGGGGCAGGGCAACTGATTGATTTTCAAATGGGTTTTACCATGGGGGCAGCCATTGACCCTGTATATGGAGTTCAAAGCCCTATGATGGGCAATTTTCAGATGGTTTTGGCTACGATGCTTTTATTGGCAACCAATGCTCATCATTATCTTATTGCAGCTATGGTCAAGAGTTATGCCTATATCCCCATTAACCCCACAAACGTACCCAGCGATTATCATTATTATGTTGAGCTTCTCGTGCATGTGTTTTCTTTAGCGATACAATTAGCAATGCCAGTCTTTGGAGCACTTCTAGTGTCAGATGTTGGTGTCGGCCTCTTAGCGAGAACGGTGCCACAGCTCAACATTTTTGCTATTATCTTCCCGGTCAAGATTGCTTTCGGATTTATCATTCTATTCCTCTCAATTCCGTTTTGGGGAGAAGCCGTTGCCCAACTCTTTAAGACCAATATGTCTTGGATCTTAGAGCTTTATCAGGGGTGGAAGCAGTGAGTGAAAAAAAACATCCCGCTACGCCCAGGCGCAAAGAGGATGCGCGTAAAAAAGGTCAAGTATTTAAAAGTCAAGAGGTCATATCAGCGCTCATGCTCTTAGGACTCGTGGCAGTGCTGAAATTTTGGATTCCAAGCATGATGATTCGATTAGGGCACCTTTTTCCTTATGTCTTAGGCCTCTCGTCGGAATGGACTGAAGGGTCGGTAGCTACCCTTATGTTAAACATTCTTTGGCAGGGAATACAAATATTGGCACCTATTTTTGCGGCAGGGTATCTAATTGCCTTAATTTCTAATTATATACAAGTGGGAGTTCTTTTTACTTGGGAGTCGATGAAACCTCAGTTATCCCGCCTAAGTATGATCAGTGGTGCAAAACGGATGTTTGGAGTTAAGGCTTACGTTGAACTGACAAAAACGTTAATGAAAGTCACTTTAATTGGTTATTTCCTCTACGCTAGTATCCGAGATCGAATGTATATTTACCCCGCTCTGCAGCAACTGAGTGTGGAACAGGGAGCTATTTTTCTAGGACAGGCTTTGATGGAACTTGCTTGGAATATTTCCATATCCTTCTTAGGCATAGCCGTTTTCGATTATTTCTATCAGCGCTGGGAATATGAAAAAAACTTAAAGATGTCTCACGAGGACTTAAAACAAGAGTATAAACAAACAGAAGGTAATCCTGAACTCAAAAGTGAGATTAAGAAACGACAGCGGGCCATGGCCATGAGCCGTATGATGCAGGATTTAAAAACAGCCGATGTTGTCGTCACTAATCCAACTCACCTAGCAGTCGCCCTGCGCTATGATATTAAAGCAAATAAAGCTCCCTATGTTATCGCCAAAGGGCAAGATCATATCGCCCTGAAAATAAGGGAACTCGCGAAAGAATATGACCTTGTGATCATGGAAAACAAGCCGCTGGCCCGTGCCCTCTACGCTCAGGTAGACATTGGGCAAGGAATCCCTGCGGATCTGTATAAGGCAGTCGCCGAAGTTTTAGCCTTTGTGTATCGTTTAAAGAAAAGGAAATCCATGCGGGCATAAACGCAAGTTGAATTTCGAATGAAAGGAGACCAATCATGGCTTTATCTACGAAGCAGCGATTCCTAGCTAATACAGACATTATTGCGGCCATTGGAATGGTGGGCATAGTGGTCATGATGGTTGTTCCTTTGCCTTCGGGAATGTTAGATATCCTCATTACTTTAAACATTACTGCTTCGATATTAACCATGATGTTAGCGGTTTTTGCTAAAGACCCGTTAGAATTCTCGGCTCTTCCCTCGCTCCTTTTGGCCTTAACCTTGTTCCGGTTGTCTCTGAATATCTCGGCAACTCGTCTCATTCTTCTTGACGGCCATGCAGGCGAAATTATCCAACAATTTGGTGAATTCGTCATCCGTGGAAATGCTGTAGTCGGCTTTATTATATTTATTATTTTGGTACTGGTTCAATTCATTGTAATCACAAAAGGAGCAGAGCGAGTTTCGGAAGTCGCTGCGCGTTTTACGTTGGATGCTATGCCAGGGAAGCAGATGTCAATTGACGCTGACCTCAATGCAGGGATGATAAACGAACTACAGGCTCGCGATCGGCGTAAAGCGATTCAACAAGAAGCGGATTTCTATGGTGCAATGGATGGTTCAACCAAGTTTGTTAAAGGGGATGCCATTGCTGCAATTATCATTCTATTTATTAATATTATTGGTGGTTTTATCACTGGAGTTGTGATGCAGGATATGCCTTTGCTGGAAGCCCTGCATAAGTATACGTTGTTGACGATTGGAGATGGGCTTGTCTCTCAGATCCCAGCCCTCCTGATCTCTACCGCCACTGGTCTAGTGGTCACTCGGGCAGCTTCGGAAAACAACTTAGGTGAAGATTTGGTCAAACAGTTGTTTAGACAGCCGAAGGCTTTATTCATTACAGCTGGGGTATTGAGCATGTTAGCATTCCTTGGTTTGCCGAAATTTCCACTGTTTACTGTGTCTGCTGCTTTAATTGCCATGGGAGTAATGCTCCAACGAAATTCTAAGGTCTCAGTAGTGGAGGAAACGGCGGCCGCCAGGGAGTCGGAAATTGAAGAGAGTAAGAAACCGGAAAATGTCTTAAACTTATTAAATATCGATCACATGGAACTAGAATTGGGTTACGCGCTGATCGCTTTAGTGGATGTTCAGCAAGGGGGAGATTTACTGGATCGAATTGTTCTGATTCGTCGTCAAATTGCCAGCGAATTAGGATTTATTGTTCCGGTGATTCGGGTTCGAGATAATATGAATTTACAGCCTAACCAATACGTCATTAAAATTCGAGGAGCAGAATTAGCAACCGGTGAACTTTTGGCGGACCACTTTATGTCCATGAGCAATGGATTTGAGGATAACTCCATACCGGGGATCCCGACCAAAGAACCGGCCTTCGGACTTGATGCCATATGGATTAATGCGATCTATAGGGAACAAGCAGAGCTTAACGGGTGGATGGTGGTGGATGCTCCTACGGTCTTGGCGACCCATATCACGGAAGTGATTAAGTCGCAAGCGTGGGAAATTCTGAGCCGCCAAGATGTTAAAACCCTTATAGATCATGCTAAGGAATTGGCGCCTACAGTTGTAGATGAATTGATTCCAGAATTATTAAGCCTAGGTCAAGTGCAGAAGGTTCTAGCGAACTTGCTTCGCGAGCGGGTCTCAATTCGAGACATGGTCACTATATTGGAAACTCTGGCAGATCAGGCTCATGGTACCAAAGATTTAGATCGTTTGACTGAACACGTGCGGCAGGGTTTAGCTCGACAGATTTTACAGCCTTTGCTGGGAAAAGATAAAAACTTACCAGTAATGACGTTAGATCCCCAGATTGAACAGCAAATTCTGGACAGTATTCAACCATCCGATTATGGTACTTATTTAGCGCTTGATCCCAAGATCTTACAAATCTTAATGCAAAATCTCACCCGAGAAGTTGAAAAGGTCATTCTTAAAGGGTTTACGCCAGTGATTGTTTGTGCTCCACTTGTGAGGATTAACCTAAAACGGGTGACAGAGCGTCAACTTCCACAACTCATGGTGCTTTCGTATAATGAATTAGTCCAAGGGGTACAAGTGCAAGCTGTAGGAATGGTGGGGATGGATCGTGCGAGTTAGGCGATTTGTAGGGGATAATGTAGCAGAGACCATGGGCAAAGTAAAAAGGGAACTGGGATCCGAGGCAGTCATTTTGCAAACGCGTGAGATTCGCGAAGGAGGATTCCTGGGCTTATTTGGTAAGCTTAAGGTTGAAATTACTGCTGCTATTGAAGAAACACCCGTTAAAGAGCAGATATCAGTTCCTAAGGAAGGAAGTCTTCGGGAAGACGTAAAACGACCTCAAGATAGGCAAGTGTCAGTCGTTAAAGACTCGTCTGAAGCCCTGCAAGAAGAAATGAAAGCTATGCGACTATTGCTTGAGAAAATGAATAAGCAAATGGAGGGTGACGGTGAGGAAAAAAGTGATTGGCCACCTGTACTGCAAAGATGGGCGGATCATTTATTAGACAGAGGGATAAGCGAAAACCTAGTTAGGCGCATCCTTAGTCATGTGCAGCAAACGTTGTCGCCCCATGAATGGGTGGACAACTCTCTAGTATATGCTCGGATCGAAGCTAATGTCCGACAAATATGTGGGCAAATTGGTCTTATCCAGCCAGGTATTGACAAGCCAAGGATTGTTGCCTTAATTGGACCAACGGGTGTCGGAAAAACGACGACTATCGGTAAACTTGCGGCTGGATTTAGTATTGTCGATAAACGAAAAGTGGCTATGATTACGGTAGATACCTATAGGGTCGCTGCTGTTGAACAGCTCAAAACCTTTGGTGAAATCATCGGTGTGCCCGTTGAAGTCGCAATGACCCCGTCTGGGCTGAGCGATGCTTTGCAGCTTCATGCAGATAAAGAACTCATTTTTATTGATACGGCTGGTCGAAGTCCTCATCATGATTTGCATATGTCAGAACTACGTGCTTTTTTGGATAAGGCAAAACCAGATTTCACGATGCTGGTGATGAGTGCAAGCACGCAATTTGCGGATCAAGCACGAATCTATCAACGATTTGAAGACCTAACGACCCATCTCATTTTTACTAAGTTAGACGAGACGGATAGTGCAGGCTCGATTCTCAATCTCTTAGGTCAGACCACACTCCCTACTGCCTATCTCACAAACGGGCAGAATGTACCAGATGATATTGAGGCAGCGACACCATACCGCTTGGCGCGCTACATCATTGGGGAGGAGATTCCTCATGCATGATCAAGCGAGTGTATTGCGAGATTTGGCCTCTCGCGAAAACCACAAACAGGCTAAAATGAGAGTGATTGCCGTGACTAGCGGTAAGGGGGGCGTGGGCAAAACCAGTTTTACGATTAACCTTGCGCTTGCTCTGACTGAATATGGACAACGAGTTATTATATTAGATGGAGATTTGGGGCTCGCCAATGTAGATATTGCCTTTGGACTTACAGCACGGTATACGATTGAACATTTATTGTCAGGGGAAAAAACCATTGAACAAATTCTTCTGACTGGTCCTCGGGGCATAGGGATAATACCAGGGGGGTCTGGGGTCCAGGGTCTTGCCAATCTAGAACGGGATAAGCTGAAGAACGTCATCGCAAATCTGGGGAGATTAGAAAAGATGGCAGACGTATTGATTATTGATACGGGTGCCGGCCTTGGGCATACGGTGATTAACTTTTTGCAGGCTGCAGATGATATTATCATGGTGACAACACCGGAACCAACAGCACTAACTGATGCCTATGGATTACTTAAATCCTTGAGGATAGAAGCGGGTGAAGTACCCATTCATATGGTAATCAACCGAGTCAGGTCTGAAGAGGATGCTCAGGCGACGTTTAAACGGCTGGAAACGGCAGTGCAGAGATTCTTAAAAGGGTCGCTTAGTTTCTTAGGTTGGGTTTACGATGATACGCTCGTTGGACGCTCAGTGATGCTGCAGGAGCCTTTAGGAATCAGTTTTCCAGACAGTTCCGCGTATCGTTGCATCCAATGGATCGCGGGTAAGGTGGTAGGGATAAATCTTACTCAACAGCGCCAAGTTGGCGGTGTGCGAGGGTTTCTAAGTAAGTTGCTCCGCTCGTTTTAAATATTCGAACCTCGAACATCGATAAAGGGGGTGATAATTTGTCGTATAAGAACAAACTTCAGCTCGGACTGACCGTTGAACTTGTTGTATTAGAAGGAGAATATGAAGGAACCTATCGGACGCGTATTGAAGAAGTGGGAGAAAGAATCTTAGCTGTCGGTGCCCCTTATGAAAACGGCGAGGTGGTCCCACTGCGCGAGGAGACGAAGATAAAACTAAAATTTTGGGACGAATCAGCGGCTTACTCATTTAAAGGGAAAATCATGCAAAGAGTCGCAGTACCAGTTCCCATTTTTATTCTGGAATTACCAGATTCTATCGATAAAGTGCAACGCCGTAACTTTGTTCGAGTGCCCGCTGTTTTTCCGATAACGTTTCGTATGGTGACACGAGAAGGTCTGAGTGACGTTCATAAAGCGATGATGCTGAACTTAAGTGGTGGAGGAATGCGCTTTTCGACGAAAGAACGTGTGGAAAATAAGTCAATCCTCTACGCGCATTTAACCCTGCCAAACGGAGAAGTGCAGACCCCAGTTCGAGTTTGTAGGGCTGAATGGATGGAGAATACAAAACGGTACCGTATTTCGGTCGAATTTCACGACCTCTCGGAACGAGAGCGCGATAAGATCATACGCTGTGTTTTTGATATTCAAAGGGCAATGCGTAAGAAAGGATTGGTATAAATGGAGATTACACAATTCCAACAAGATGCATTGCGAGAGATTGGAAATATTGGCTCAGGGCATGCAGCAACAGCTTTGTCTACGCTTTTACAGCGCCGAATCGATATGTCTGTACCGAAAGTTTGGGCAGTAGCGTTTGAACAGGTTTCGGCTATTGTTGGACAGCTTGATACACCTCAGGCGGTTATCTATGTAAAAGTAGAGGGGGAGGCTCCAGGAAAAGCTGTTTTTTTCTTTCCAGTTGAAAGCGCGGAAATAGTGGTTCAGGCCCTGTTTGGGCTGACTGAGCCAGTGGACATATATTTTGATGAAATGGCGCAATCAGCTTTGAAAGAAGTTGGGAATATCTTGGTGAGTTCCTTTCTGATTGCCTTAACTCAATTTTCAGGGATTCCCCTTCAACCTTCTGTACCGGCTTTAGCAGTCGACATGATTGGCGCGAGCTTGGATGCGATTTTTCTTGAGGAGGGTGTACTTGAGGACACGGTGTTATTTATCGATACACAACTCACGGGAATACCGAAAATTGAAGGGCAATTCATCTTTTTGCCGGATGACGGTTCATTGAATAAATTGTTAGGGGCCATGGGAGTATGAATGGAGTTATCACAGTAGGAATGGCTGATCTTAAAACGGCAACTGCACCAGAAAGATTGCTTACAGCAGGCTTAGGTTCTTGCATTGGGATATGCATACATGACCCGATTTTCAAAGTGGGTGGTTTAGCTCATATTATGCTTCCAACGGCAAATGGAAGCTTGGGAGGGAACCCAGCGAAGTATGCGGATACTGCGTTGGAATTATTACTTCGAGAAATTCTAGGTATGGGTGCCAATAAAACCCGCTTAAGGGCCAAAATAGCAGGTGGCGCACAGATGTTTTCGTTTCCCGGAAAACCTCAGGTTCTAAAAATCGGGGATCGCAATGCTGAAGCGGTAGAACAGGAACTAAAAAAGAATGGAATTCCGCTTTTGGTTGCTGATGTCGGGGGAAGTTTTGGACGTACAATTCATTTTGATGTTGGAACAGGAGAATTGCACATTAGAACGATTAATCATGGTGAAAAGGTGATTTAATGACCGACCAACTTAGGGAACTGTATCGACTTTGGACAATGCGCCTTTCCGTCGTGACTACCCTAATTGTTGTCTTGCTTAGCTGGGGCAACGAAGTGAAAACTCTTCAATTGATTGTTCGGGCTGGGGTTGCCTTTGGAGTTATGTATTTCTTATTAGTCGGAACATTAAGCTTGTTTAATAAAACTGCAACACAGATGCCCCAGGATGAGCCAGTAGATTCGAAGGCGGGACCTGGGGGGGTTATTGATTTCGCAGTGGGTGATGATGAACCTCAGAATCTACAGGTCCAACAATCACGATTTCCAGGACAAGTTGACCAAAATTTAAGCTCGGGATTACCCGACACTGAGCAGCAAGCAGAAATTGTGCGGCGAATGGGCTGGGACTAATCGAGGTTCGAGGATCGATATTCGAGGTTCGAACCAGGCATAGGATTTTCGGTTAAGAAATTATCTGCATCTGAGTTTGCTTGAACTAATCATAGGGCTAAATGGGATGTGAAAATATTCAATGTGCGCTTTTCGAACCTCGAACCTCGAACATCGATTAAGGGGGTGAGTAATACTTGATACCAAACGCTTATGAATCCGCTGCGCGCGGACCGTGGAAACAAGAACAGATTGAACAATATTTACCATTGGTCAAGCGCATTGCAGGTCGGTTATCTATGTCTCTTCCACCTCATGTCGACGAGAATGATATGATTGGTTATGGTGTCTTTGGCTTACTTGATGCTCTGGAACGGTTTGAGGCTGCACGAGGGTTTAAATTTGAAACCTATGCTTCGATTCGTATTCGTGGTGCTATGATTGATGGACTACGAACTATGGATTGGGTTCCTCATTCTGCGAGACAGAAAGTGAAGCGAGTTCAGGACGGATTTGCTGAGTTGGAATATCGCCTTGGGCGGATGGCTACGGTGGAAGAAGTCGCGGATTTGCTCAAAGTAGATGTTACGGAAATTGAAAGTATTTTAGCTCAGGCTCAGATTTTAACACTGACTTCATTCGATGAAACGCTGGTAGATAGTGAGGGAGATAGTAGTGGTACGCCCCTAAATTTACTCGTCGATCAGGAAGCACAGGAAGCGTATCAAGAAGTTGAGAAAGAGGAACAAAAGCAGATTCTAGCTGTAGCAGTAGAAAAATTACCGGATAAAGAAAAATTGGTGGTAGCGCTATATTATCAGGAAGAACTGACTCTGAAAGAAATTGCGGCAATTCTAAAGCTGTCGGAATCAAGGATTTCCCAACTTCATTCCCAAGCCATTTTACGGCTTAGAGGAAGGCTTAGCCGACAGAAAAAGAACTTATTTTGAAAATAATTGTCCTATGGCTAATGTTTTACTGGGACTTTGTCGATAAAGTAAATAGAAGTCTAAGTAGGAGGTGACGGTGGATGTCTAGTGTCAATGTCCTTTCGGATTCCCTAAAGATTGGAGGAAAATTAGATAAAACTTCAAGCTTAACGGGAAAAAATGCGGCAGACAGCTTAGAAAAAGCAACTACGGACTTTGCAGCTATGCTCGGTGGTTTAACGACTATCAGCGCAGATCCGATCGGACAAAACCCTAAGATTGCTCAAGATTTGGAAGATGGACAGAACCCGGATAGTTTTGGACAGAATCTGGGGTACGTTCATTTTGCACTTGCATTTCTGGCGCAGCCAATCGTTTTGAGTGATCTTCCGGCAGGCAAGGAAGCCAATTCCGGAAACGGTGTGAATCAGGGAACTGGAGAGGGATTATCAGCGGCTGATAACCAGAGTTTAGGCGCGTTGAATAAGCTTTCCCTGGACATAAATGAGGTATTTTCGACGCAAGATATGACGACACAAATACCTCAAAAGAATAACCCCGGGATTACGGAATTGGATAAATATAGACAGGTGATCGCAGATCTTTTAGTAGCACTCTCAGGACAAATTACAGACTCATCACCCGAAGGTGCTTCATTGGTTTTGGGACGTGGAATCAGTGAACGTCAGGAAATAATGAAGCTCATGCAGGGGTGGCTGACGGTAACAGATGACCTTGTTAATAATGTTCAGGCAGCAAGTGGTCAAATTATGAGTGAACAGAGTAGCAATGGACAAGCAGTAGGTAACTTAGCGGGGGATAAACCACTTCTTGGGGTGAATCTTGAGGCTGTAGAGGATGAAGCACAGTCCAAGATTATAAACACTATAAGCTCAGGCAAAGGGGTTGAAGATCTCCGGCAGGCTATCTTAAGGACAGTCCAAGACTGGATGAAGGGCACGGATGAGGCTGCATTCTCTACACAGATTACGGACTCATCGATAGTAGGAGCTACCCTAGATTTAGATCGTGGAACCAAAATGGTAAACCCTATAGCTTCTGGTAGAGGGGTCGAGGATCTCCGGCAGCTTATTGCCACGACCGTGCAAGACTGGCTAAAGAGAATGGATGGGGTCGCTAAGAACGAACCTAATTCTAGTGTACAAACTATTATTAAACCATTGCTGGATTTTTTATCTACGGAACAAGGCAATGGTGGTAAAGAACTAAACACGAAGGCTGCTTCGTTGCTTGTAGTACTAAATCAGATTTTAAGTCAAGTTCAAGAAAAAAGCGTTCCTCCGGGAGTCATCAAGGAAATGCTCGCAGCTAAAGGTGGAGGGATTGAAACACTCTTTTCCCAGCAAAAGAGTAGCAGTCTTGTGGCGGAAACAGCTGTAACTGCTGTAACGACTGAAACAGCAGGCAAAAGTTCACTTTTTAAATTTAATTCTAAGCAGAAATTAGCTCAAATGGATCTCCAACAAAGTAATCCATTATTAAAAAATGTTCAAGGGGATACAGGCGAGGAGATCGCTAAAGGTGTTATAGCAGAATCCGCTGAGCTCTCAGGGGTGAAGACTTCTCAAAATCAGAGCCAAAGCTTGGGAATCGGAGCCGTCGGAAATACCGTTATGGGCAACGTTACTGACGGGAAAACAGTCGCAATTCCAGTCTGGGAACAAATCTCTAATGTATTACGAGAGCAACTTACCAACCGACACACAGAGTTGAAGGAACTGGATATTAAATTGCATCCAGCTGACTTGGGACGAATTCAGATTGGCCTGCGTTGGGAAAATGGGCAGGTTCATCTTCAGGTCTATGCCTCTGAAGCAGCCACTGGTCAGGTCCTTCAAAATCAACTCTCAGAGCTGCGTCATACGCTTACGAGTCAGGGTGTGAACTGTGGTACGTTGCAAATGGGACAACATGGTGGAGATCAACAGCAGAATCGTCAAGGGAATGAATCACAAAGGACGTTAGATTTGAACACGAACCTAAGTGAGGATGAGGAAGCAATCCCTGGCATCAACCCCTTCTCCCCTGGCCCGGATGGAAATAATCGGCTTAATGTCACCGCTTAGGAGGAACTATTAAGGATGAGTAATACAATCAATGCCACGAACAACACAACAAATGGAAATCAGTCTGTTTCAGCGGCTATCAATAAGTCGATAATGGGTAAGGATGATTTTTTAAAATTACTTACGGTTGAATTAAGAAATCAGGACCCCTTGCAACCGCTAGATAATAAAGATTTCATCGCCCAAATGGCCCAATTCAGTTCTTTGGAGCAGATGAACAATGTTTCTAAGTCCATGGAAGATTTGAGCAAAAGCATGTTCAACTTCGCGCAACAGTCTTCACTCACCCAAGGGGCTGCTATGATTGGTAAATGGGTCGGAGGCATTAATGTAGATGGAGGGACCCCTATGGAAGGGATCGTTGAAGCTGTGAAGTGGCTCGATGGCGAACCTATGGTGCAGATTCGCAAAAGTGATGGAACCTTTGCTGATTTGGACATGAATTTGGTGACTTTGATTAGGGAGCAAACTCCAGTGAGTACCGATACCACTAATCAAGCTGATACAACCGATACTACTAATACTACAGATACTACAGATACTACAGATATTACCGAACAAACAACCGATACACCAACAACTCCTTAATGTTGCCGTTGGATAATGATAAAAAACCACTTGGAAAGCTAGAAATCAGATTCTACAAAGAAAGAGGAGGATATGCGCCATGATGCGTTCACTATATTCGGCCATTTCAGGCCTGAAGAACCACCAAGTAAAAATGGATGTTATTGGAGACAACGTTGCTAATGTCAACACCTTAGGTTTTAAGCGGAGCAGAGCTAGTTTCTCCACCATGCTTAGTCAAACGATGAAGGGTGCTTCTTCGCCTTCAGCAACTCAAGGGGGGACGAATGCCATTCAAGTGGGCTTAGGTGCGGTATTGGGTTCAGTCGACAAAATCATGACTCAAGGGAGTTCTCAATCGACGGGCAAGGACACAGACCTTATGTTACAAGGCCCAGGATTCTTCGTCATGGATAATGGTGGACAAATCGTCTATACTCGGGCAGGTGGCTTTGGCTTTGATAGAGATGGACATTTAGAAGATCCTGCGTCTGGGGCTCGGGTAATGGGTTATTCTTGGGGAGCGGATGATTCAAAAGAGGTAAACTGGACGGGACCAGGGTATGGAGCCATTAAGTTTTCGCTGGGCGATTCTTTGCCTCAGGATAAGAACATGCCTATTAAGCCTGAAAAAGTTCAGTTAAATGCGACAGATGCTGATTGGGATCCTGATATTGACTACACTTATACTGATGCGAATACCGCAACAACTATGCAAGGGGATAAATTAATTGGGGCAGGAGTCTTAACGATTGATGGCATGACACGCGTGGAAAGTAATCCGAAAGCGGGTCAATATACCTTTAATCCTAAAGATGGTCTAATCACGTTTTCCGAAGGGTATCAACGTCCGGAGGATGGGGCATCGGGAACCGTTTTGAATATTAGTTATGTTGCTGCCGCAAAACCAGTAGCGGTGGATCCTAGCAACCCAAATAAGGTTACGGTAGACCATATGCCTTCTGTGGGAGCAAAAATCTACGTTTCGAATGGAACAGATACGAATGTTTATGTAATGGCGCCCAGTTTAGCAGAAGTTGATGACGCCGCTAATTATTATTGGGCAGAAAATACCAATGGTAAATATTCAATTACCTTTTCGAAAAAAGCAGATGCTCCAGCGGCCCCTACCCCACCAGATGCTGACGATACTTTAGGTTATGACTTTCTAAATCTACCTCGAACCCTAACCAGCTTTAGTATTGATCAGACGGGGATTATCACCGGGGTTTATAGCGATGGGAATACCTCCGTGACTCACAAAATTGCGCAAATTGCTATCGCTAAATTTTCAAATGATGCAGGCTTAAATAAACTGGGCGGGAACTTCTATTCTACGACCAATAACTCGGGGGATCCCGACATCGGCTCTGCAGCTGAAGATGGACGTGCTTCAATTGTTCCAGGGGCGGTTGAGATGTCTAATGTGGATTTATCTCAAGAGTTTACCGACATGATCGTTACTCAACGGGGTTTCCAGGCTAATTCTCGAGTTATTACTGTTTCCGACTCGCTACTCCAAGAGCTTATTGATCTCAAGCGTTAATAAGATAATCAGTAACTTATGCTTATGCGAATAAAGTCCTAAAAGTCGTGGAGGGAAGACGATGCGCCTAACTTCAGAATTTCAGCTTCGTGCTCAGCAAGAAAGAGTGGATATTTTAGCTAATAATATTGCTAATATCAGTACAGCTGGCTTTAAGGCCAGTGTGGTTAATCTTGCTGAGGCCTATGATGCTCAAGAAAAATCGGCTAATTTATCCTTATACGGAGGAGTTCCTGATGGTGCAGCCTTAGGAGTCGGGACCGGAGCCTTATATCATGGTAAAAGAATCGATATGTCGCAAGGAATTATAACAAGTTCCAATAATCCTTGGGATATTGCCATCGATGGGCAGGGCTTTTTTCAAGTAAAGCCCCCAAATGGCGATATAGCTTATACTAGGGCAGGCATGTTTCAATTAGATAGTGATGGAATGCTTGTCAATCAACAGGGGTATGCTCTACAACCGGAAGTGATAATCCCGCCGGATTCCGGCGAGGTTCAAGTCAAGCCAAATGGAAATATTCTTGCGATGATCGATGGCAAACAAGAAGTAATTGCCCAAATTACCTTAGCCAATTTCATAAATACAGATGGACTTCAGCAAATAAGCAATAATCTCTTTCTTGAGACACCGGAGTCTGGCGTGGCTCAGACAGGTGCACCTGGTTCGAATGATTTCGGAGAAGTTAAGTCCGGCGCCATTGAACAGTCGAATGTGGATTTAGCTACCGCTATGACGAATTTGGTTCAAGCTCAAAAGGCGTACCAAATGGATGCAAAGATGATTCAACAAGAAGACGATATGTTCGCAAAAGCGAATGCATTGAGGAGGTAATCGGATGTCAGGATGGTTGGACAATCCTATCTTGACGGTTCTGGAAAAGGGCCTGAATGCTTCAAGTTTAAGACAAAAAGTTCTGGCAGATAATGTCGCTAATGTAGATACACCGGGATTTAAACGTTCGGATGTTGATTTTCAGCAGGCACTTAATGCTGCCTTAGGTACAAGGGGGTCTACCCTTTCACTCAAAACATCAGTTCCTAGACATATTGGGATCGGGACAGCCGAGAATCAATCATTAGTCCAGACGGACCATAGTACAAGCCTTCGTAATGATTCAAATAATGTCGATATTGATCGTGAGATGACTAATGTGGCAGAAAACGGGCTGTATTACAATGCACTAACACGGACTATTTCGTCGCAGCTAGGAATGCTCCGTATGGTTATCAAGTGATAAAGGTGAAGCAAGTCGGAGGTAAAAAATGATTAGAGGATTATATAGTTCTGCGACAGGAATGCTAGCCACCCAGAAAATTTCTGGGACGATCGCTGAGAACTTGGACAATATTCGAAATCCTGGCTATAGGGAAGAACAAAACCTGGTGACCTCATTCCCCTCGTTGCTTATACAGCGAATGTCAAGCGGCAATGAGGTGGAAAATGGGCAGATTGGTGCTATGGGGACCGGTGTCCTAGCTGACCGTGTAGCCTTTAAGAATGGTTCGGGATTGGTGGTTGAAACGAAGCAGCCCACCGATGTGGCCTTAGTTTCTGAGGGATATTTTGTTGTTCAAACAACGGCAGGGGAACGTTTTACTCGAAACGGCCATTTTGAGTTAGATGAGGCTAATCGCCTTCGTACGACGGCAGGAAATCTTGTGCTAGGGGAAAATGGCCAGATCGGCCCACTGGGACCTGATTTTTCAATAGAATATGATGGAACAATCAGGGACAATGGAGAGATTGTTGATCGCTTGAGAATTGTCGATATTCAGGGAACCGAATTGCAACGTGAAGGGAAAACCACACTTTACAATACGACTCAAGTCCCAGTTCCGGTGGCACGGGACGCTATCCAAATGCGTCAAGGCGCAATAGAAGAGTCAAACGTCAATGTCAACGATCAGATGGTTAAGATAGTTGTGGCAATGCGCGCTTATGAGGCAAGCCAAAGAGTACTACAAATCCAAGACCAAGCTTTAGATAAAGCGGTTAATGAAGTCGGTAGAGTATAAGTAAAGTATAACTAGCAAAGCATTAAGCAGGCTAAATATGTGAGGAAAGAGTTGAATGTTTTTGGTGGGACAGGTTGTCGTCTTTGCCTTAGGAAATGAAGAGTATGGAATGCCGATAGATGTTGTAAGGGAGATTACCCGACTTGGAGAAATACGCTCGATTCCCCAGGCACCCCCTTATGTACAAGGATTAATTAATTTACGCGGCAAGGCAATTCCTCTCATCGATTTACATGTTCGTTTCGGAATTTCGGCTGTCGGTCACAAGAACTCTGAAGATGCTTCCTCTGAAATTAATTCCTTCGCCTTAATTACGGAAGTTAATCAAAAATTAGTAGGTTTTGCAGTCGACAGAGTCTTAGAAGTACGGACGCTGGAGGATGTGGTACCCCCTCCAACCTTAATTACTGCTCCGTTTATTGGTGGACTGGTAAACTTGCCAGATAGGATTATTATGCTTTTAGTTCCTGACCGCGTTCTGGACAATACCGAATTGCTTGGTCTAAGTCAACTAGCCGCTCAGTAGGGCATTGATTGCTACTAGATCATAAAGTATGAACTGAGGTTTAATTTCTAACCGTTGTTGAACAGCGAAAGGAGGCAATGGTATGAATACGAATGCCGCACAGATGCTTCTTTTATTTCAATTGCAACAGATGAATGCTTCCTGGCAGAATGGACAAGGGGATAAAGCCGGTTTAGCAGGAGTTGAAAATAATAATTCAAATATGCTGCTTTTTGCGACGTTACTCAAAGCGGCACTTGGGGGAGGAATGGCTTCTTCTCAAGGGTTAATGAGTCAATCAAATAACTTGTTAGGAACAACAGAGGTTAGTGGAAATCAAGGAATCCCTGCTCTTAAGGCAAAGGCCGAAAACAGGGGTTCTCTTGATCATTTGATTTATTCCATGGCTCAAAAATACGGGGTCAATCCTGATTTGATTCAGCAGGTTGTCAAGGCAGAATCGGGGTTCAATGCCAAGGCGACGTCTCCAGTGGGGGCCATGGGCTTGATGCAATTAATGCCTGGAACAGCGGCTTCATATGGAGTGAAGAATGCTTATGATGCAACCCAGAACTTAGATGGGGGAACCCATTTCTTGAAGGATTTGCTCGATCGATTTAAGGGAAATATTCCGCTGTCTTTGGCAGCTTATAATGCTGGACCTGGGGCTGTCGAAAAGTATAATGGAATTCCACCTTACAAAGAGACTCAGGCTTATGTTCAGAAGATTATAGCTGGGTTGAATCAAAAGAATTGGGAAGCGTAGAATTAACTGCAAGGAAGGATGGTATCGTGGTGAAGAAAACCTGGTGGATTGCTTGGCTTTTAGCAACCACTTTATTACTTTTATCCGTATCGTCCGTGTTAGCGGCTACTTCCAATACGAACATGGGTTTTAAGATATGGCCTGCTCAGACAACGACAGAGGTAAATAAGGTCTGGACGATCTCTTTTAATGTCCCACTCTTGAGTACGAGTGTGAATAGTGATACTATTTTCGTCACCGATAGTAAACAAACAAAGGTCGCAACAACGATTAATCTTTCCCCCGATGGTCTCTCTGTAACAGTGACGCCGTCCAAGGCCTATACTGCTGGAGATTACAATTTATATATTACGGATGGACTTGCCTCTTGGGCCAGTGAACAACTTAGTGAGATGATTATTGTTCCATTCACAGTGAGTGTACCAGCCAAAGTGACAGAACCAGCTAAAGTGATAGTTCCAGTGCCAGTGACATATACGTCTAGTGTTAATCTTATAGTTACAGTTACAGATGATTTCAAAACCGTTTATGCAAGTGATATTTCAGGATCACTATATCTTGAAGGGCGTAATGGCAACCGCCTTGGTCCGACTTCGAAGGATTTGATAACAGGGAAGTATACTTTCAATATTTATGCAGATGACGATTATTCCCTGAATATGTTCGGCGTTTCTAATAATGTGATGAATACTCAATCAATAAAAATGCCCACTATTAAAGTACCTATTATCAAAATACCAACAACAGGTATACCAGTATCAACAAAACCAACGGTGAAGACCATGAATTTAGTTATCTCATCCAAAGAAGGAGTTGTCGGTCAAAAATCAGGTTCGATAGGTGGAAGAATTATACCAGATCAGTATGGAGTGCCTGTAACAGTCTCAAACTCAACAACGACATGGACAACTAGCACAGATCTGGATGGTAATTTCGTGTTTTATCTGCCTGCTGGAAGTTACCAATTAGATGTTGAGTGCAATGATCCTGGATATAAAAAGCACCGCTATAAATTGACAGTAACGGCAGGGCAAATGTCTTCTCCACTTGAACCTGTAAACGTGAAGGAACCCATAGGTACGCTGGGACTTAGGCTTGATCTTCCATTAGTGGACGCAGGATCAGGCGTTTTGAGTGGTATTGATACGACAACGAAACAAATAGTTGGAACTGTTAACCTTGATGCCGTGGTTGAGATTTATGACACAGCTCTAGCGATTCCCAAAAAAATAATTACTGCCAAACCAGATAAAGATGGAAAATTTGTTGCAACACTTCCTAGTACTTTGATTGGGAAAAAACTTCAGATAAAGGTCATTGATTCATCAGAAAATGTTTATATACTGGATATGACCTCGGCAGTATCGTGAAAAATTACAGAGTACTAACCGAACGAGGAGATGTAGCTTGTCTTATTAATAATTTCTAGAAAGATATTTGACTTTATTGAAGAAAATATATAGAATCAGCTTAACTTAAGAACTATTATCAAGACAAGAAAGGAATCGCACATGGTGGTTTGGAAATGTTCCCAGTGTAGGGCAACTTCTGAAGGTCGTTGCAGTCCGAAAGCTTGTCCGCCTAGCGTTGTAGGTAAGGATCAAATAGTTAAAGCCGAATAGTACGAGGGGTAAAGATGCTGGAATACTATAGTTATCTGTGGAGCACGACCTGGCCAAATCTGATCGTGCTCCTTTTGATATGGGTTATTGTCCTCTTTCGACTGGGTTGGAAATTCTTGAATACATGGCGTTTTGCTCATGATGCATGGGGTTTTTTGCTGCTGGCAGGGAAGGCCATAATTTGGGTAGGAATTTTAGCGGTTTATACAGAACTATTTTCCCAGCCGGATTGGTTCGATCGACCAGGTTTGATCCAAGGTTTGGTACAGGGAAAGGCCTACGATTCGGGTTCAGGCTTGTATATTATTGACCTCGGTAATGGTTCGGAAAATAACCAATTTTATGTTGATCGGAATGTCTATGATAAGGTAAATTTGGAAGATCAGGTTAAGCTTATGTATCTGCCGTCACGACGAGAAGTAATACGATGTGAGTTCACTGACAGTTTGCTTTAAAATGGATTTGCGAATAAGATAGGGAAATAGAGAAAGATAGAGTGATGATGAGTTACTTAACAAGGAAGTGTGTAGTTTGAGTTCAGAAGTCTATTTTACTAGTATGAAGACTAAACGAGGGGAAAGTCTTTTAACGAAACTGGAGCATTTGATAATACGGGCTGGGTTATTAGACGCGATTGCCCCTAAAGATCTCGTGGCAATCAAATTGCATTTTGGGGAACGCGGAAATCTTGCCTATGTCCGACCCCAATATGTGCGGAGGGTTGTTGATCAGGTTAAAAAGAGAGGTGGACGTCCTTTTTTGACGGATGCCAATACACTTTACGTAGGTTCCCGCTCAAATGCTGTTGACCACTTAGAGACGGCGATTGAGAACGGCTTCGATTATTCTGTGATCGGAGCCCCACTGGTGATTGCTGACGGTCTAAATGGTAAAGACTATAGTTCTATACCAGTAAATCTTAAGCACTTCAAAGAGGTGAAAATTGGGAGCGCGGCAGTCCAAGCGGATGCGCTACTAGCCATTACTCATTTAAAAGGGCATGAGGTGACTGGGTTTGGGGGTACACTAAAGAATTTAGGCATGGGTCTGGGCAGCCGTGCTGGTAAACAGCAACAACATTCTGATCTGCTGCCTCAAGTGAATGAAGAGCGCTGTATAGCTTGTGGTAAGTGTGCAAAATGGTGTCCGGCCGGTGCTATTGCCGTCGAACTGAAGGCTGAGATTTCCCAAGATAGATGCATTGGATGCGGCGAATGTACCGTTACCTGTCCAGTTCGCGCTATCGCCATTAATTGGAAGACGGAAGCCGATGTCATACAAGAAAAGATTGCAGAGTATACGGTCGGTGTTCTCAAGGGGAAAGAAGGAAAGACCGGATTCATTACGTTTGTGACAAATATTTCACCTTTATGTGATTGTTGTGATTGGAATGATGTCCCGATTGTCGGAGATATTGGCATACTTGCTTCCAAAGATCCAATTGCTATTGACCAAGCGGCTGTGGATTTGGTTAACCAAGCGCAGGGTAATCCGCACTCAGAGCTGGGTGAGCGTTATGCTGAACATGATAAGTTTCGAGTACTTTTCCCAGACATAGACTGGACAATTCAGCTTTCCTATGGGGAAAAGATTGGTTTGGGAAGCAGGGAATATAAGCTGATTCAAGTTGGGTAAATACCTTCGTCCGGAGATAAGGAGGTAACGTATAATTCCCATGAATTTCACACAAAAAGTTAAGGCGTAATATGCTATAATGAGAATAAGATAAAGTAAGTAACTTGATGCGGAAAGGAGAGTGGGGATATGCGTGTCCAAAAAGTTAATGAGCATACCATCCGCATCTTTATCTCTTTGACAGAGCTTAATGACAGGGATATTACGATGGCTGATCTATTTCAGCGATCAGCGAAGACGGAGCAGTTGTTTTGGGAACTCATAGCGCAGGCGAGAGAAGAAGTAGAATTTAATTTAGATCAACCTTTCTGGATTCAGGCAACTGTCGCTTCGAATGATGAATTTGTCATTACGATTATGAAGCAAGAAGAACAAGGCGAGGGTTCTGTTAAAGAAAAGGCGGTTCGAAAGATCTCAAAGGGTCGTGTTACTGAATTGGTTTATGTGTTCGCTGATTTTGAAGATCTGATTTCAGCCGTGAGACGTTTACCAGACTTTAGTCAGCTGCGCTCAAGCCTTTATGAGTTCGAAAAAGAATATTACCTTGTGCTAAATCGTTTGGGAACGGGTAAGAAAAGGTTATTGGCCGAAGCAATCCTTGATGAATATGGAGAAATTGTGGCCACAACTGGGGTTTTTCTATCCGAGCATGGGAAGACTATCATTTCCGTTAAAGCTGTTCAAACGCTTAATGCTTCTTTCAATAAGCCTTCATATGGCTAAAATGGAGAAGGTATAGGAAAAGGGAAGCGTTTTGCTTCCCTTTTCCTTTTTTAGGTTATTAACCAAAGGAAAAAATAGCCGGGATTTGACGCAGACAGTGTATGCAAACGGTTTTGCCTTTAAAGTTATGCACCCTCATCGTTTTACCGCAAAATATACAAGGGTGAAACTGTGCTTTTGTTCGAGCTTGTGTTTTAAAGGGAAGAATGATAGCTTGATGAGCTGACTGTTGGTTTTTAGTAGTCGAGCGAATGTTTGACATGGAATTCCTCCTTGAAGTCAGAAGTCAGAAGTCAGAGGTCAGAGGCCGGAGCCAGATGACGGACAACTTCAGCAAATAAGTAAGTTTGATTGTCACTGGTTATGTTCATAGAAAACTCTATTCATACATTTCCTTTATCATATGCTAATCGAGCTGTCGAAATCCTAAAAAGTGTGCGGGTCAGATTAGGGAAAATTGGTCGATTATAAATGTGGCCCAAAAGGAGTGGGAATCGGTGGAGCAAGAGACAAAGAAGCAATTAAGGGCACTTCCAGCTGTTCATGAAGTGATTTCTCGGCTGGAACATGAAACGGAATTCAGTCCGTTTTTGACGAATGAGAGGCAATTGCCCCGTTTAACTCAGGGAGTTCGACAGGTTTTACAAAGGGCAAGAGAAAATGTCTATAAGAATTCAACGAATTCGGGTTCGTTTGATGAGTTTGAAGCCTCGCTCTGGCCATGGATCTTAAACGAGCTTCGAAAAGAGTTGACGAGTGCGGAATCTAGTCTAAGACGAGTTATCAATGCCACGGGGGTTGTATTGCACACCAATTGCGGAAGAGCTTTACTTGCCCCAGAGGTTGCTCGTTTTGTTGCCGAGCAAGCTGAAAGGTACAGCAATCTTGAGTTGAATATTGAGACTGGGTCGAGGGGATCGCGCTATGTTCATGTTGAAGAGATTTTGTGTCGCTTGACGGGTGCTGAAGCGGCTATGGTGGTCAATAATAATGCTGCCGCTGTATTATTGATGATGAATACCTTTGCTCAAGGAAAAGAGGTCATTGTTTCGCGGGGTGAATTGGTTGAAGTAGGTGGGTCCTTTCGGATTCCTGAGGTTTTAAAAGCAGGTGGGGCCAAACTTGTGGAAGTTGGAAGCACCAATAAAACTTGGCTTAGGGATTATGAATCGGTCATTGGACCGGAAACCGCTTTGTTATTAAAGGTTCATACAAGCAACTATCGGGTGGAAGGATTTACTCATGCCGTTTCTGGAGCCGAGTTGGTTGAGCTTGGGGAAAAACATGGCTTGGCAGTGATGGAAGACCTAGGCAGCGGTAGTTTCTTTGATGGTGCTAGTCTGGGGTTCCCTATTGAACCGACCATAAAACAAACTGTTAAAGCGGGGCTTGCTCTAGTGACGTTCAGTGGGGATAAATTACTTGGCGGTCCGCAGGCCGGGATTATCGTTGGCAAGAAGGGTTATATAGAGCGCCTTAGGGCAAATCAATTGACCCGAGCTTTGAGGATCGATAAATTAACCTTAGCTGCTCTTGAAGGAACCTTGCGCTTATATGAAAACGGAGGAATAGACGAGATCCCCGTCTGGAGGATGCTCTCCGCCCCTTTGGATACACTACATAAAGCTGCGTCTGAGCTTGTAACAGAACTTCAGTCCAATTCAAGAATTGCCGTTGAGTTGAAAGAGGATGTCTCTCAGGTGGGCGGTGGAGCTTGGCCCACGGTTGAGCTGCCAACATGGGTATGTGCTATTCGTCCAATCCAAGGGAGTGTCCTTGAGTTAGAAGCGTTTTTGCGCTTAGGGACGGTAGCTATATTGGCTCGGATTCACAAGGATTGGGTGCTTGTTGATGTGCGAACTCTGTTAGGTGGAGATCGTGAGGAGATTGTGAGGCGGTTGGGGCAATGGGGAGAGTCAGTTTCTTAGCACGTTCGCACTCGTTTCATCGCTATTCCCTTGATGCCGAGGCTAAAACGCAAAACCTCCTGGCTTTCTGCATGTTAACCGTTGCGTTTCTTAACGCCTCGTCCTCTGCGCTCATTGACGCGATTCCTCTCACATGCTCTCTCAGCTAAGAAACTTCCTCTAGACTTGGGTCGACGGGGGCTAGACCGGAGGGGTGTTGGGGACTGTTTGCGTCAAATGACGCAAATGCGGTTCTTGCTAGTCAATGCCAGTTGTGCAAGTTGGGGGCCGGTTCTTGGCTTGCATGGCTTGCATTCTTAGCTGTTTGCGTTTAGACGCAAATGTGCTTGTGGAATTGGTGAAGTGTTGACGTGGTTTTGATTTAGGTTATAATAAAAGAGTGATGCGTTTGAGTCATTATTTTATAATGAGGCGATGGGTGGTGTGGGGATGGATCTGAATATGAATACGATAAATAAGCTGACGGATAAGGTCAGGTTGACGCAGTTGTCTACTAAGGCGGGCTGAGGATGTAAGATAGGTCCTGCGGACCTGGCGCAAGTTTTGCGTTTCTTACCTCCTAATTTAGAGGATGCCAACCTTATAGTTGGTATGGAGACTTCGGATGATGCTGGTGTTTATCGTATAAATGATGAGCAGGCCATTGTTCAAAGTGTTGATTTTTTTACACCTGTGGTGGATGATCCTTATGCGTTTGGGCAGATTGCTGCGGCGAATGCTTTAAGTGACATCTATGCGATGGGGGCGAAACCACTTACTGCTATGAATCTGGTTTCATTTCCAGTGGGAAAGCTTAATATGGATGTTTTAGCCAAGATTCTTCAAGGTGGGAGTGATAAGATCCGAGAAGCGGGTGCGGTTCTTGTTGGAGGACACTCTATTGATGATCCTGAGCCGAAATATGGGCTGTCGGTCACTGGGATCGTGCATCCGGACCATGTCCTTTCTAATGCCAAAGCCAAGCCAGGGGATAGCTTAGTTCTCACAAAACCACTTGGCGTAGGAATCATCACCACCGGGATTAAACGGGGGATTGTGTCACCTGAAGCGGAAGCAGAAGTCATTCAAGTTATGTCTACTCTGAATAAGGCAGCCGCTGAAGTGGCGATAGCTGTTGGGGTCCATGCTGTCACGGATGTGACCGGCTTTGGGCTGTTAGGGCACTTACATGAAATGCTTGAGGCCAGTGCCTGTAGTGCAGAGGTCTATGCGGAGGCTGTACCAGTCTTAGACAGCGTTTGGGATTGTATCAAACAAAAAGCTATTCCAGGCGGGACGCAAGCCAACCGTCGTCATCTTGAAGATAAGGTAGAGTTTGCTCATGACGTCTCAGAGGAACTTCGGATTGTCCTCCATGATGCGATCACCTCTGGCGGGTTATTATTATCCGTGCCGGAAGATCGTCTTGATAGCCTGATTAAACAGTTAGAAGAGCATAGGACTCTAGCCGCTGCTGTTATAGGGAAAGTTCAAAAAGGCGTACCTGGGAGAATTGCGGTTTTTGGGCGTGCATGATAAAATACCGTGTACTGGTAAGGTAGCGGAGGGATAATGATGATGGATCTATTGCAAACCATGGCTACTTGTTTTGAACAAGTAGCCTTCTTTTTTCCGAGCGGAGACCCCAAAACGCAGGTCAATTTCGAACGGCGTGCGTCTTACTTAGACACCAGGTACTTTTCTAGAGATAGTTTGGCTGATACTCTAAAGGAGTATCATACACACTTAGGAGCCAGTTCGGAAACGCAAACGATGATAGAAGAGCTTAGACATCCAGAAACTCTGACCGTGATTACGGGACAGCAGGCTGGAATTTTGACGGGTCCGTTGTATACCCTTTTTAAAGCGATGACCACGATTCGGCTGGCTAAAGAACAGCGTGAGAAGCTTGGACGTCCGGTAGTTCCGATTTTTTGGATTGCTGGTGATGACCATGATTGGTTGGAGATTCGGGAGACCTACTTCTTAAATGCTGAGGGTAAAGTGATTCCTTGCCACATCCCAGGTAATGGGGAAGGGAAATCGGTTGGTCATCTACCAGTGCCCGCTTGGGAAACCATTGAAACTCAACTGATGGGGATCCCCGAGAGTGAATTCCGAGCCTCTGTTTTGAAACAATGTCGAATCTTTACGGAGCAAGCCGACAACTTAACGCAGTGGTTTGCCTTGACCTTACAGTGGCTGGTTCAAAAATGGGGGCTAATTTTCTTTGATCCTTTGTTACCAGAATTTAAGCGTTTAGCTGCCCCACTGTATGAACAAATATTAAAGCTACACCCTGATGTTCGAGTGGCACTAGCCGAACGGACTAAAGAATGGATAACCTTAGGGTTTGAGCCTCAAATTCAACCAACCGGTGGCGAAGTTAACCTTTTTCTTTCCGTGCCAGAGCGACGGGCTATCCTGAGTAATAATGAGGGTTATTATTTACGCGGCCATAAAAGACAATGGGATTTGGATACCCTAAATTCCTTACTTACTCAAAGACCGGAGCAGTTTTCCCCAAATGTGGTGACTCGACCTGTTGTTCAGGAATTCCTGTTTCCGACCTTGGCCTATGTTGCGGGACCAGGGGAATTGAACTACTGGGCCCAATTAGGGGGGGTCTTTGCAACATTTGGCTTCGTAATGCCGATTCTTTATCCGCGTTTGTCTGCAGTCGTGTTAACTGCCTCCTGGCAAAAATCGTTAAGCAAGCAAGCGTTAACGATTAGTGATGTTTATCGAGGCTTAACGGAACAGAGGGAGCGGTGCGTGCGAGAGCGGGATAACTTGGATATCGATGAACGCTTCAAGAGTTTTAAAACACATATTGAAAAGGGATATGCGGAGCTCGAAGCACTTAAGGAGATTCACGTCAATGTTCAAGACTGGTTGATTCGAAATGAGGTTAAGGTTAATTTCCAACTAGATTATTTACAAAAAAAGATTTGGCAGGCTCAGCGTAAACGATGCAATGATGAACTAAAACGCTTCCAAGAGCTTGAAGATGGGATTACTCCCAATCATTCTAGGCAGGAACGAGTTCTAAATCCCTTGAGTTTTATCGCTCGTTATGGTCTTAACTTTGTAGATCGAATTGCAGAACTTCCCATCGACTCTTTTTCAGAGCATCAGATCCTTTTATAGTTCGTACGTTTCACAAGTTCAATGAACTTACTCCAGATGGAATTAAACACTCCAGCTAGAGTAAGTTCCTATATCTTAAAAAAATGGGTATAATAATACAAGATCCTTAATTATTGGAGTTGGTAATGTGCGGCTCGTGAAGAGATTAGTCCTAATGGCGGTTGCTTTGCTGGGAATTAGTGCGGTTGGGTTTGTTGGGTATAATCAATACTTTGGATTAGGGGGTACGATGCCCAGTGATAATCTGGTGGATTCGCAGAATGTAGGGCTTCGAAATAGAGTCAGCGTATTACTTGTCGGCGCGGATCAACGACCTGACCAGAAAAAGTTTAGTACGGATACGATAATCTTGGCCAGTGTTGATCCAGAAACGAAGCGTACTAGCTTGCTTTCAATCCCTCGTGATACGCGTGTCGCTCTTTCTGGACATGGCTATGTTAAGATAAACGAAATAGTGTCAAAAACCGATTTAGAAACTTTGCAAAAGACAGTCCAGGAGTTAACCGGAGAGGAAATCAAAGGGTATATTCAGACCAATTTCCAAGGATTTAAAAAAATTATTGATACTTTAGGCGGAATTACGGTTGATGTAGAGAAAGATATGTATTATGAAACTGGGGATATCGAGGACGGGTATATTAACTTACGTAAAGGTGTGCAACGCTTAAATGGTGACAAAGCGCTCCAATATGCCCGATTTCGTCACGATGCTTTAGCAGATATTTCTCGAACGGCAAGACAACAGGTTGTGCTGAAAGCGGTTGCCAAAGAGATGTTTCAGTTAAGCACAATTCCGAAACTTCCCTTTCTGATTCCCCAAATTATGAACGCGGTCCATACGAACTTATCCTCTAAAGATATTTTTGTGTTAACTAAAGTAGCCGTTGGATTTGAGAGCTCTAATATGGTTTCACAAACTCTCCCCGGATCATTTTTGGACCTTGATGGAGTAAGTTATTGGAAGGTTGATCCCGTTGAAGTGAAAAGAGTGGTTAGGAACCTGTTTCAAGGGGAGACGACGAAAAAAGTGATTGACCAGGAGAACGTTGATTTACTAAAACCTGTTACGCCAACGCCTAGTAAGCCATTGCCGAAAGTTCCTGGAAACAGCCAAGACCCCAATGGACGAAAATCTCCAGGATATTTAGGAAGTCCACTGGGAAATCTAGAATAATAGAACGAATACAGACCTTTTTCTGCTTGATAGATGGAAAAGGGTCCTTTATTTTTTAATAATAGGACTTACGACCTATGGGGAACGTGATAAAGTATGATATTATTTTAAAAAAGTGAATTTTACAAAAAGTGGGGCGATTCATATGCCAGAAAAAATAGTTCAGGGACGTTCTCAGGAGGAGATTAGAGAAGAGTGGGCACACAATCTCCAAATTCCCCCAGAAGACATAATACTGGAAGTTATTGAAAAACCCACCTTTTTTTCCCGTCAATGGAAAGTCCGGTTAATCTGGGAGGATCAGAATCAAGTTCCCGTGTTGACCCAAAACCAGGTTATTTGGGATGGTGTTATGTATGTCATCGTCCTTGGTGAAGGAGTTAAAGAGTTTATTCCGTTCCCACAGGCTGGTGAAATTTTGTTTAATGGTATGGTTCAGGATCAGCCGTTCCCCGTTAAAAGTGGAGATAAGGTTGAATTCCGACCCTTGGTCCAGGCAGGTCGTTTGACTTGGGACATGCAGGTGTATTTACAGGGATTGTCTGTCGTGGCGAAAGTTAAACATGAATTACCTGGACATTATACCCTTGTTGAAGACATTCCTGTTCAGAAGCCGCTTGATTTAGTACAGCATGTTGCGTGGAAGACTTTACCAGCTCAAGGGGAGATTTGGGATGAGGGCAGATTAATTGTAGACCTTAAGCAATTAAAGGTGATTCATGGACTTAAGCCCGGTATTTGGCAAGAGATTCAAGCCGTGAAAGGTGTAGGTGAGGTTGTCGTTGCCGAAGCAACTCTTCCGGTACCGCCTGAACACGCGCAATTAATAGACTTTGTTGGTGAGCCTCAAGTACTTTCTTACACAGAGGAGAAGAAAATAGATTTTTTTGCCTCAAAAGTAAAATTGGTCAAGGAAGGGGCAGTTCTTGCTCGAAAAGTTCCGGGCAAGCCGGGAGTTCCAGGCCAAGATGTATTAGGTAAAACTTTAGTTGTGCCTCCATTCAAGGATTTTCAATTTTGTGCAAAAATGAATGTCTATCTTTCAGAGGATGGACTAGAAGTGATTGCTAAGTGTGCTGGACAACCTATACGCCTAGACGAACGATCGTATACGGTGGAGAATGTGTATGTTTTACACAAGGATGTTGATCTGGCAACGGGAAGTATTGAATTTCCGGGAGATGTTTTCATAAACGGAAATGTCCATGATGGTCTTCGCGTTTTCGCTGGAGGAAAGATAGAAATTAGGGGATCTGTTTCCCATGCGGAGTTAAGGGCAGAAAAAGGCGCCAAAATTCATCAAAACCTTTTAGGGGGAAAAGTCGTCATTGGAGAGAAATTCGTAGTTCGTTCTGAACTTCTCCGGGGAGTGACTCAGCTACAGGATCAACTGGGTGCTTGTTTGATTAATACGGCTGAGTTAATGAAATCGCCTGGTGCTGTTAGTCTAAAACCAGGACAATGTCTAAAATTGATGCTAGAAAAGCAATTCCCTGAACTTCCTAAAATGTCGGTTAGTATGGAGAAATTTGTGTTGGAACACAAGGATGACGAAATGATTAGCGAAGGCTTGATTGTTTCTATCCGAACAGCAAAACATTTTTTGATGGGATTAGGGCCTTTAGACCCTCAAGCGCTGCCATTTTTGCAACGGGTAAGTCAAGCACTGGAGCAATTTGTTGAAAATATCACGATTGAGATTCCGGAAAAGCTTAGCTTCGTTGCTAGTTATGTGCAGGGTACCGTCATTGAATGTGGGGGTGCCTTTGAATGTCAAAAGGGTACTTATAACTCGGATATTCGTGTCGAAGGAGACCTTACAATTGAAGGGGTATGCCGGGGCGGTAAGATTTTTGCCGGGGGTAAGGTTAGCATTCGAGAACTTGGGAGCTCGGAAGTCAGTTCAACCTTTGTCCAAATCAGCCCCCGAAGCCATCTGCATGTAGATTATTGCCATCCCAATGTCATTATAGCTGTAGGTAAGAGAATAATGCATATAGAAGAAGCCTATAAGGATTTAGAGATCTACCAGGAAAATGGCCGTGTTCAATTTGAAAAGATACGGGCAAATCCCTTATAATTTGATGGATTCATTGTTAAAACACCCACTTCTTCTAAGAGGCGGGTGTTTTATAGTTAAACGAGTTCACTTTAATAACCTGCTGGTGGCAGGTTATTGTTTTTTGGTTTTCTTTAACAACGTTTGGGATTATGCTACACTTAAAGGAACTTGGGTATTACTAATTTACAGAGATTTATAACCTTGAAACATAGTGTGGAAGGAATAGAGTTCGATATGAAAATTATGATTGAATTAGAAGAAGCAAAGGAATTGGTCCTTTCGCGAATCCAGCCAGTCGGGACAGAGTGGGTTGCAATCACGGACGCCTATCAACGCGTATTGGGTCAGGATGTGCTATCCCAAATTGCGATGCCGCCGTTTGCACGCTCGCCGCTAGATGGCTATGCTTACCGAGCGGGAGAGTCTGATTCTCAACCACTCCAATTAAAGGTTGTCAGCGAAATTCCGGCAGGAACTTTTTCAGATCGAGAAATTCTCACAGGAGAGGCTGCCAAGATTTTTACAGGTGCCCCCATTCCGCCTGGTGCCAATTGCGTGGTGCGAATGGAAGACACAGAGTTAGTGAGTGATCAAGTGACAGTTATTCGTCCGGTGTTGCCAAACTCGAATATGGTACCTAAAGGAGAAGAGATTAAAGAAGGAGACACACTCCTCAGACAAGGCTTTTATTTAACCCCACCAGCTCTGGGTTTATTGGCTGCAGTTGGTTTGGATCAGGTCAATGTTTATCGTCGCCCGCGAGTGGGCTTACTCTCGACAGGGTCGGAGCTTATGGACGTTGGGCAATCCTTACTTCCGGCTAAGATTTATAATAGTAACAGTTACACACTGAGAGGCATGCTTCAAGAAGCTGGTTGCGAAGTTTTAACGATTCCTATTGTTTCTGACCAAATGGAAGATACACTTAAGGCCTTGGCAAGAGTTTCAGAGGCTGACCTAATTATTACTACTGGTGGAGCCTCAGTGGGGGATTACGATATTATGCGCCATGCTCTAGCCGAGTTTGGCTGTGAAATGCTGTTTTGGAAATTGGACTTAAAGCCGGGCACTCCTGCTTCTGTCGGACAAAAGGGAAAACAACTCTGTTTCTCCCTTTCGGGCAATCCTGCTGCCGCCATGGTCACGTTTGAACTTCTAGTTCGTCCGGTACTCCGCAAAATTGCTGGGCGTTCTATTCACGAGGAGGAACAATTCTTAGTTAAAATGGCCAGTGGTTTTGGCAAAACGGGTAGACAAAGGCGTTTTTTGCGTGCTCAAGCGGTATTCAAAAATGGAGAAATATGGGCAGACCTTACTCCGGCTCAAGGTTCAGGAATTCTACGTTCGATGATTGGGAGTCATCTATTGGTGGATGTGCCAGCGAACCATGGATCTGTAGAACCTGGGGAACTCTTGATGGCGAGTTGGATTGCGAACTGGGAGAGTTAAGGTCAACAACCACTACCCTAAAGGGATAGTGGCTTGTAGGTAACTATAAGCCACATGTTGACTAGACTAAGCATTAACTTGCTACGTTATATAAGCCATCATACCCGTGGACGTTTGTCCTAATCTACGGCTCTATGGTTTAGTATTAAACAGTTCTGTGTGGTACGGAACAGTGTGCTAGGCATGACAAACTTATATAACATTGTCTAAGGATTTTTAACTCTGAAAGGAGATAGGTTTTATGTTAACCTATGTTTTAAATCAAAATGGGAAACCGTTAATGCCTTGCAAGTCGTCTAAAGCAAGAAGACTATTAAAACAGAGCAAGGCAAAAGTTGTTAAGCTAGAACCATTTACGTTACAGTTGTTGCATGGTTCAAGTGGATACAAGCAAGAAATTACCCTTGGCGTTGATGCAGGAAGTAAAATGATTGGGTTGTCTGCAACGACAGAAAATAACGAACTCTACTCAGCAGATATTCAATTAAGAAATGATGTCGTTGATCTATTGTCTACTCGAAGACAGAATAGACGGACGAGAAGAAATAGGTTGAGATACAGGAAACCAAGATTCTTAAATCGAGTCAAAAGCAAGAACAAGGGATGGTTAGCACCTTCTATTGAAAACAAAATACAAACTCATTTAACGGTTGTTCGTAATGTATATAAGGTATTGCCTGTGTCAAAAGTAATCGTTGAAGTGGCAAGCTTTGATATTCAAAAGATCAAAAACCCTAGTATCAGTGGTACGGACTATCAGCAAGGTGAACAGATAGATTTTTGGAATATTAGAGAGTATGTGTTATTCAGAGATGGGCATCAATGTCATGGTAAAAAAGGTTGTAATAACAAGATATTGAATGTTCATCATATTGAAAGTAGGAAGGTTGGAGGAGATTCACCTAGCAACTTAATTACTCTGTGTGAAGAATGCCATAACGACTACCATAAAGGTAAGCTAGAATTAAACATCAATAGAGGTCAAAAGTTCAAAGATGCTACCTTCATGGGGATTATGAGATGGAGTTTTTACAATAGATTAAAAGAATTGTATCCTATTGTAAGTTTGACATATGGTTATATTACTAAAAACACAAGAATCTCCAACAGCTTGCCAAAAGAACATCGTATTGACGCATTATGCATAAGTGGCAACCTTATGGTCAAAAGATTGGACTATTTTTATTTCTCTAAGAAAGTAAGATGCCATAACAGGCAAATCCATAAGGCAAACATCTTGAAAGGTGATGTCAAGAAGTTAAACCAAGCACAATTTGAGGTAAAAGGGTTTAGACTGTTTGATAAGATTCAATACCAAGGTAAGTTGTACTACATCTTCGGAAGAAGAAATAGTGGTTTCTTCGATATCAGGACTTTAGACGGAACTAAGGTAAATAAAGGTAGTATCAGTTGCAGATCTTTCAAATTAATTGAAAGAAGAAAAAGTCTATTAACCGAGAGGAGGGTGGCAGGTTAGGATATGTGTACGGCATTCCTCCACTACCCTAAAGGGATAGTGGTTTCCTGCCAAGCCGTTATGAATATTAGAGATGTGCGATCTCGAATTCCCGTTATTTCGATTGTCGGCGGAAAGTCCAATTCAGGGAAGACGACACTTTTAGAAAAACTTATTCGTGAGGCGAAGCTCCGTGGGTGGAGGGTTGCTACCCTGAAGCATGATGTCCATGGGTTCGAGATGGATCAACCGGGTAAAGATACGTGGCGTCATGCCCAAGCGGGTGCGGATGTAGTCGCAATCAGCTCCCCTCAAAGAATTGCTATCTTGGAGAGTGTAGCAGACGATCAGCCTCTCGATGAGGTCCTCGCCCGCATTCATGGAGTGGATGTGATCTTTACCGAGGGATACAAGCATGGCAACAAACCAAAAATCGAGGTATATCGCTCGGCTGTGCATCAGGGGCTTTTCTCTAAACCGGAGGAGCTTATCGCTATAGCTAGTGATATCTCGTTTGATAACGGGATTCCTTGTTTTAATTTGGATGATGCCCAAGGGATTTGTGATTTGATCGCCGAAAAGTTTGGGGTAGGGGGACTTGTGTGACACAGCGCTCGGTGCTTACGACGCAGAGCAAACTAACCGTTCAAGCTCCTACTGTGGGGAGCGGGATACCCACCAAACTCGCCGTCCTTGGCTCGGTTGGTGGCAGTGCACATCCTTGTGCACTGTCCCGTATCTAGGGTCGGTCGCTTGAACGGAAGTTTGCTGGTCTGCTTACGTAAAGACGTCGCGCTCGTGTCACACTGCGTCCCCGGCTGGGGTCTGGGGAACGAGGGACGATAGAACGATAGAACGATAGAACTTAATGGAACGGGAGGCTGGTGACTGTACCTTGCATGTGCGCCGTCTATAGAAGTTGTGTAAGGTGGTTCAGGTGTGCAAATTGGGGACGGTTCTTGGCTTGGCGCGCATTCTGGGGACGGCACATAGATGTGCGCCGTCTGTCTTAGGTCGTTTGAATGGAAGTTTGCTGGTCTGTTTACGTAAAGACGTCGCGCTCGTGTCACACTGC
>NZ_JUEE01000028.1:0-63887 GCF_000802135.1 Desulfosporosinus sp. BICA1-9 | reverse complement strand
AGTTCCCGAGTTTCCCAATTTTACGGTCTCCGGATTTGAAAATGCCAATCCCGAATACTATACCAGGCAAGCCGAATCTCTGTTTGAATTTCACCGCGGCAATATTCACCGCTCTTTTGACCAGCTCAAGCTGTTGTTGACCGTGCTGACCACGAAGGATAAGGAGATGAAGGAGAGACTGCGCAAGCAGCTCAAATCCTTCCTTGAGAACATGGCCAAAATCATAACCCGATGGCCTCCGGCGATTAAAATGACTTAAACAGGACCGGTTGCCGCCTTACTCATGCTTTTTTTAAATCGGTCTCGCTAGAGTACCGAGAGGCGATTTCGATCAGGAGGAAGGGCAGTGGGGAGAAGGCTAGGAATTATCAGTTGGTTGTATGTACCATATAAGGGGTATATTTGATGGACCGGAAAGTTGAAGTGCCGGTCATGATTGCTCTGGTTAATTCAGCGCTCTTCTTCAAGCGTAAGTATTTTAATGAAAATGGCCTACCGAAGTACAAACATTGATGAAGGGGTTTTTATACCTTATACCACGGCTCAGAGCTATATCTTAGGGACAACGATTACCCCGAGACTCACCGTTCAAGCGAAGGATCTACCCAGTGTCAAACCGGCTCTTGACGAAATTACAACAGCTCTGCGCGAAGCCCACAAGCTCCGTCCCAATATGGCGGATGACTTTAGGGTGATGGATGCCGGGAGCAAGGTAGGCGCCGCTCAAGAAACGGCGCGCACGATGTCGGTACTCCTGATTGCGATTGCCACGATTGTCTTAGTGGTCGGTGGGATAGGGATTATGAATGTCATGCTTGTTTCTGTACGTGAGCGGACGAAAGAAATTGGTACTCGCCGTGCACTCGGGGCGCGGAAAAAAGATGTCTTAAGGCAGTTTCTCTTTGAAGCCATTGGCATCAGTATGTTCGGGGGCCTATTGGGAGTAGGGCTTGGAGAAGTGGTGATTCCATTGCTTAAATACCTGGAGATTGAGACGGTCCGCTCCATGCAAGGTCTTTTGATAGCCTTTGCCTTTTCCGGCATTGTGGGGATATTTTTCGGATTCTACCCGGCCAAGAAAGCGGCTGATTCTAATCCTATCGAAGCACTGAGATATGAGTGAACTCGCTTACGCTAAAGCTGAACTACAATCAAAGGCACTGGCAGCAATGGTGCTACGGTTCAAGACGGAACGATTGCCAGTATCAAAGTTGGCGGTGTGGTTAATATTTGGACCGAGGAATCAGATCCAACCTCTGCGGAGTATATGAGTATTGCCAATCGGAGCAATTAGGATAAGAGGAGATCAGGGATCAGAGGTATTGTGGAAAAAATGGAATGTTGGATTGTTGTCAATCCCCATGCCATATCAAAAGTTCCAACGGTAGACGATGTCAGTATTAGTAGTATTAGGACCGGAAGTGTCGTAAACATCTGGACAGACACGTCGGATCCTTCTCTGGCCGAAAATGTAAACGTGGCAAATAGGTAGGATTGCTCGCGGTTTAAGCACAACAGGCTGACGCTATGAAAAGTTCTATCGACCTCGCCAACAATACAGTGAACAAGCGCTAGCGAACGGTCAGGTTTTCGGGCCGGGTATGGGGAAGCGTGGTGGAGCAACGTTCAATAACGCTCAACCCATGTCAGATGAGCAGATTAAAGCCTGGAGCGATGCTATGCAAGCCCAATTGAAAGTTCAAGAAGAAGCTTTGAAGAATGGATCTATCGTCTCAGGAGGCATGGGTATGTCTGGTGGTATGGGAATGTCTGGTGGCAGGAATATACGTTATCGTTACAAAGTGATGACCGGGGGTACCCCTCATGTACGGATTGTGAGTGGGTAAATGGGTGTGACATGGTTTTTCGGACAGACATGGATCGCATGGGCAATGCTCCCTCTTGTGGAGATTGTCTTTGGAGTAGGGGAATAACGGTTTGTCCATGAGCTGCTTGAAATCTTGTGGTAGTTAAGGAGAAAAGGAATAAGTGGTGAATAGAATTGAATGTTAAGAAGTAGAGACCACTCGAATTGGAGTGGTCTCTACTTCTTAATTCTACCGTTTAAATAAATTGCATTGTCCAAATGTGAATGGTGAAAGTTAAGAAGGGGAAATAAAGTATCTATTGAGATAAAACTAGGGACAAGTGATTTCAGATTCTGCGTAAATTAATCAAAAAAATAATTGACATATTATAACGTTATAACATATAATAAAAATATAAAAATTATATGTTATAGACTATAAGTTAGAGGGAGGTGTTTTATGAAGGTTATTTTACGAAAGAGCGATAGCGCCACCAGTCTTTTGCTTTTTATTTATAATAACTATTTGACCCATTACAATAAGGACACGATCAAGCTATCTAGTCTGCTTAAACTTATGGAGACCTTTGGAAAAAGTGAAACTGCCACAAGAATGTCACTATCCAGAACCGTAAAAGCAGGCATCCTTATCAATAGTAATGATGGTAGCGAAGTGTCTTATACTTTGGATTCAAACGGTAGGGAGGCTATCAGTACCTGGAATGAAGGAATGCAGCAATTTTGGAAAAGGTACGCTTCAAGAAATAAACCATGGGACAAAAAGTGGTATTTAGTGAATTTGGAGTTTAGTGAAGCGCATAAAGAACACAGGACAACTATTGTAGAGAAATTGCAGCAAAATGGATTTGGTAATTTAAGTACCAATACATGGATTAGCCCTTACCATCAAACTGATGAAATTCAAAAGTTATTAATTGAATTTCATATCAACACCGGAGTCGTTGAACTGTATGGCGAGATGACAATTTATCAAGATATGGTCTCTTTTCTAGATAATGTTTTTAAGCTTAAGGAACTAGAGAAATCCTACGAAAACTTTATAAGGACCTTTAGTGAAAAGCTTGCAGAGACTAAAAAACTATATCAGGAAGAATGGTTCGTAGAGGGAGGACACTCATTGCCATTATTACATGCTCTTGGTTGGGAGTTTTTATCAATTGCAACAGATGATGCAACATTGCCTATAACATTATACCCTGCGTGGGCTGGTGATGAAGCAGCACAACTAATGATTGAATTTAGAAGGATTCTTTTAGAAGCAACGATCAAGTATCTGGGGAAGTTAGATTAAATACAATTCCAAGTCCAAGTCCAAGTTGGATAAAGGTTAAGATTTTTTAATTTAAGAGGAGGTCTCTATTATGAATGCACAAGGAGTATTGAATTATCTTGAAATGTTAGCGAATCATAGTCTGTGGGTAAATTTTTCAATGCATATGATGGCTTTAATGGCACTGTTTGCAATATTCGTGGTAACCAAAGAAAACTTAAAACGATGGATATTTCAAGCGGCGGTAAGTATTCTATTTTTATCCGTAACAATCAATGCACTAATTTTCGGCAACCCTTTTCATGCCGTAACATTCGGCATATTAGCATTAACTGCATTAGTGCAACTATTTGTGAGGAAGGAAAATATTAAAATAGCTGAAAGTAAATGGATAATTGCCATTGCTCTTTTCTTCATTTTCATGGGATTATGGTACCCTGAATTTGTGGATAAAAATGCACTAATGCTTTTAGTGTTTTCTCCTGTAGGTGTTATTCCTTGTTCAACGCTGCTTACAACCATAGGGCTATTAACGCTTATTATGCCTAGTGTGAATAGGTTTCAATATCTAATTACAATTATAATGGGTATTGTATATGGAGTAATAGGAGTGTTTGTTTTTAGCGTATACTTGGACATCACATTGTTGATTTTGGCTTTGTATGCAAGTGGGATTTATTTTGTGGCTAGTCCGAAAATAAAGTCTAAAACAGTTTTATGTTCACGAACAGCCGAGTAAGGTGCCTATAACCGAGAAGATTTAATCCCTTTCATAGAGACCAATTCAGGTCTCTTTTTTTATTTAAAATGATCAATCATAATGTGCGACGCGAAGAGAAGTGGATGCAGCATACCCTTGATCGCGAATGATGATGGAAGTCCAGCAGCAAACCTGTGTAGGAATAATTAGGCATAAGGTCTTATTCTCAAGCAAATAATAAAGTTATAGTTGAAATTACCGTAAACATATAATAATATACTTATATAAGCAATAACATATTAATTAATACAAGGAGGGGATTTGCTGTGAAGGTTGCAATAATATCCGATATTCACGCCAATGTCATTGCTCTTAAGGCTGTACTAAAAGATATTGAAGAACAACAAGTTGACAGTGTTTATTGTGTTGGTGATTTAGTAGGCTATGCTCCGTTCCCCAATGAAGTGGTTGATTTAATCAAAGAAAAGAACATTCCGACAGTCATGGGTAACTATGACGATGGAATTGGTTATCAGCGATTTATCTGCGGTTGTGACTATAAGGATGCTGAAGCTGAGGCTTTAGGACATGAATCTATAGCATGGACCAAGCGGCACATTACTGAGGACAATAAAGAGTTTTTGAGAAATCTCCCCAAAGAAATTCGGGTTACTATCGCAGGTAAACGATTGCTTTTAGTCCATGGCAGCCCAAATCGGCTAAATGAATATGTTACTGAAGAGATTTCTGAGGATTATGCCAACGAGCTTATGGCTCTTGCTGACACCAACATTCTTATCTGTGGTCATACCCATCTGCCTTTTACCATGGTCTTGAAGGATAAATTGCTTATAAACGTAGGCAGCGTTGGAAAACCAAAGCATGGGGACCCTCAAGCGATCTATGCACTTATCTCGTTTGCAAGAGACGTAACGGTTGATTTTCGAAAAGTACCCTATGATTATGAGGCAACGGCTACTGCAATTGAGGCCTCTGAGTTACCTAATGAGTTTGCCGAAATAATCCGGACGGGAAAATATTGAGGGTTAATATAGTTTGGCTCTTAGGAAAGAAGTCTTTTGGGTAGCATAGACGATAAATGAGGAGTGACAAACCATGAAAACCATTGAAATTTTTGATCCAGCCATGTGCTGTTCGTCAGGAGTATGTGGTCCAAGTGTCGATCCTAAGCTTGTTCGCTCATTGACACTTTGGCGCAAAAGAACAAAGGGGTCGTCTTAACGATGGGGAAAGGCGGTGTCGGGAAAACAACGATTGCCTCCGCCATTGCCGTAGGTTTAGCAGCACGTGGGCATGACGTCCATTTAACGACGACCGATCCAGCCGCCCATTTATCGTTAGTTTTTGGACTTGAGCAGATTAATGACCGATTAACCGTCAGTCGAATTGACCCCAAAAAAGAAATTGAAGCCTACCGTCAAGAGGTGATCCAGCAAGTAGGGTCGACACTGGATGCTGATGGCTTGGCGTATCTGGAAGAAGATATGAAATCACCGTGTACGGAAGAGATTGCGGTATTTAGAGCGTTCGCCAATGTGGTGGCAAAAGCGGAAAATCAATTTGTCGTTATTGATACGGCACCTACAGGACATACCCTGCTGTTGTTGGATGCCGCAAAAGCCTATCATAAAGAACTGGAACGCACAACGAGCGATACTTCGGAAGCCGTGAAGAAGCTGTTGCCTCGGCTGAGGAATCCTGAGGAAACAACGGTAGCGCTTATAACGCTCGCTGAGGCGACACCAGTACTGGAAGCCAATCGTTTACAAAATGATTTACGCCGAGCCGGGATTTCCCCTAAGTGGTGGGTCATTAACCAAAGTTTCTCTACTGTTCAGACGAGCGATCCGATCTTAAAAGGTCGGGCAACTTCGGAATATCCTTGGATCCTTAAAGTAAAAAATGAATTAGCTGAGAATTGTGTCCTTGTATATATAAGCATATAGTGCCATAAGAACTGCTATAATTTGCAGATAGGAGGTAACAAGCTCTTGAGCACTACACCGCGTCTTGAGGAAATGGTTGAAGGATTTAAAGTACTAGGGGATAAAACGCGTTTGAGGATCTTATTATTACTTCAGGGACGAGAGTTGTGTGTCTGCGATTTAACAGAAGTATTTGAAATAAGCCAGCCAGGGGTGTCCCAACATATGAGGCGTCTTCGTCAAACGGGATTTGTGAATGAACGTCGCGGAGGACAATGGACTTATTATTCATTGAATATGAGAAATCCACTGATAGGTTTGATTTTGCCTATGTTTCCCAAGGTTGAGGAAGACGAGGAACGGCTGACGCATGTCCAAGGATGCAAAACTTAAGAATGGGTCTGGGTATAACTATTTAGATAACAATATAAGGAGTTGATAAAGCATGAGTGTCGAATTGTCAGTAAGTCGTAAGTTATCAACACTTGACCGCTATTTGACTTTGTGGATTTTTTTAGCAATGGCAGTGGGTGTTGGAATAGGGTTTGTATTCCCTGGTACCTCTGATTTTATTAACCAATTTCAGATGGGGACGACTAATATTCTGATTGCCGTGGGTTTAATCGTAATGATGTATCCACCTCTAGCAAAAGTTAAATATGAGGAAATCGGACGTGTCTTTAGAAATGGCAAAGTCATGACCTTATCTTTAATTCAAAACTGGATTATTGGGCCTGTTTTAATGTTTGGTCTCGCTGTAATCTTCTTGCATAATTATCCAGAGTATATGGCCGGACTGATTATGATTGGTCTAGCCCGTTGTATTGCCATGGTCATTCTCTGGAACAGTCTGGCTAAAGGAGACTCAGAGTATGCTGCAGCCTTGGTTGCGCTGAATTCTGTTTTTCAGGTTATCTTCTATTCAATCTATGCCTACATCTTTCTGACCGTCCTACCTGGCTGGCTCGGTCTAATGAGCATTAAAGTTGACATCAGCATTTGGGAGATTGCCCAAAGTGTGCTTATTTATTTAGGAATTCCTTTTTTTGCGGGGATGCTTACGCGCTTAATACTTTTACCTATGAAAGGAAAAGAGTGGTACGAGAAAAAATTTATTCCTAAGATTAGCCCACTCGCGCTAATTGCCTTGCTCTTTACAATTATTATTATGTTCTCGCTCAAAGGCCAGACTATTGTTTCCGTACCGTTGGATGTTGTAAGAATTGCGATACCTCTGTTGATTTACTTCACAGTTATGTATTTTGTCTCTTTCTATATGGCTTGGCGACAAGGACTTCCCTATGGTCAAACGATCACCTTAGCTTTTACGGCAGCGAGCAATAACTTTGAACTGGCCATTGCTGTTGCTGTCGCGGTGTTTGGAATTAACTCCGGAGCTGCGTTCGCGGCAGTCATCGGCCCGCTCATCGAAGTGCCTGTCATGATCGCCTTAGTTAATGTTAGTTTGTCCTTCGGGAAGAAGTATTTTAACAAAGAGGGAGTGCCGATAAAAGCATAGCATCTCCATTTCACCCATAAATATTGTAAATTTCTAAGAGTCTTTCACCATTGTGTGAAAGGCTCTTGCTTTTGGGGATGGGTGGGTTTGACATAGAAAAAATTGACAAACATTAATGTATTATTATAAAATTATAATATATATAAATATTAATATAAAGTAAAAACTATAAAAAATAAGTATTTGGAAAATGCAATCAATTCAAGTCGATCCTAATAGATTGAACATACAAAAGATGAAGCAAATACTTGGAAGTAAAATGGCTCAAAGAGTTAGCGTAACGGCGTGGGAGGTTGGAAAGCTTAATGAATAATAAAGAGAAAAAACCTAAATCAGTCATTAAAATCATGGTTCCTATGCTCATCATAGTAGTAATATTAGGGATTTTTATCCTAAAAAGTAATCAGGAAAAGCTTATGGCAGATAACACTGGTGACTTCGCGCTTGAAGCTACTGCCATAGACCTTGAACAGCTAAAATCTTATGGTTTACCTATTGTGATTGATTTTGGCGCAGATTCTTGTATTCCTTGTAAAGAAATGGCGCCTGTCCTCAAGGAATTTAACAAGGAGATGCAGGGCAAAGCCGTTGTGAAGTTCGTTGATGTCTGGAAAAATCAAAGTGCAGCAGCTGATTTTCCTGTACAGGTAATCCCAACGCAGTTCTTCTTTGATAAAGAGGGCAATCCATTTGTGCCTCGAGATGCAGAAGCTATGCAAATGATGTTGTATTCTACGCGTGATACTAATCAACATGTTTATACTGCACATCAAGGAGGTCTGACAGAAGAACAACTCCGAGCTGTACTAAAGGAGATGGGTGTGGAATGATTACTGAATGGCTTGATATTCTTTCGACACTTATCTCGCAAAGTATGTGGGTAGCTCCATTGCTTGCTTTGCTTGCTGGAGTGTTAACTTCTATAACACCTTGCTCCTTATCAAGTGTTCCACTTGTCATAGGCTATGTAGGCGGCACGGGAAACAATGACCCTAAAAAGGCTTTTCGGCTTTCTCTTACCTTTGCGGCAGGCTCAGCCGTAACCTTTACCATCTTAGGAACAGTATCATCACTTGTCGGTAAACTAATGGGAACATCCTCTTCATGGTGGTATCTTTTGCTGGGTGTACTGATGGTGTTAATGGCCTTGCAAACCTGGGAGATTTACGATTTCATCCCATCAACCTCTCTCATTGCCAAGAACACAAGAAGAGGGTACATCGGAGCATTTATAGCAGGAATATTAGGTGGTGTGTTTTCATCCCCCTGTGCAACTCCTGTACTGATTACACTTCTTGCTGTTGTAGCAGAAAAAGGCAGCCTGTTATGGGGAATTATTCTGTTATTGCTCTATTCAGTAGGGCATAGTGCATTAGTGCTTGTAGCAGGAACCTCGATGGGTTTTGTAAAGAATATGACATCAAACAATAAATATGGCACCTTCAGCAAGGTTTTGAGAATTGTCATGGGCAGTGTAATTCTGCTTATAGCATTTTATATGTTCTATTTAGGATTTTAGAGACAAAAGTCTAAACCCAAAAGGTTTGGAAAAAATGGTCAGGGTTAGTACCAAAAGAGAAGGGGGAGTCCTTCGACGAGACGAAGGACTCCCCCTTCTTAAATTGTAAAAGTCATTTTATTTTGTCAAAATAGTGATATAATAATGATATAGTATTAGAGGTGAGGTGAGCGATATGCCAGTAATTCGTCCTGTTTCAGATTTGAGGAACAAGACCCCTGAGATTGAGGAAATTTGTATAAATGAGCATATACCTGTTTTTATCACCAAGAACGGCAACGGGCATTTAGTCATCATGAGTCAGCAGCTTTTTGAGGAACAGCAAGCCCTATTAGACCTTTATGAAAAGCTGGACGAGGCCGAAGAACAAAGTCGTTCCGGAAAACGACGCCCGTTCCGCGATGTTATGGTAGACATAAGGAGCCGCATCCATGCCAAAGCATCTAATTAGTATCACCGAAGCGGCAGAACAGGATCTGGCCGAAATTGTTGATTATATTGCTAGTGACAATCCTGCCGCCGCACTTAAATTGGCTGAAAATATCGAACAGAGCATTTTGATGCTTGAGGATTTTCCTCTGACTGGCACAACACCGAAAAATCGAAGACTAACACGGCAAGGATATCGTATTTTAATAGTTGATAGTTTCTTAATGTTTTACGTTTTGCTGAATAATGAGGTGGTAGAAATCCGGCGTATTATTAGCGGAAAAAGAGACTATAAGTTTTTACTTTAGTGGAACGCAAATAGTACGGGTCCCCACCTTTTTATGTAGGGATAAAGAGAAGTAGGTTTAGGATTTCTCCCGCTATATGCGGGAGAGACTGCGCGACTCGGAGGCAGGTGTGAAGATATTCACCTGCCTCCGAGTCGTGCGCCACGCATGGCTCAAGCACTCATAATAATAAGGATGAGACAATGAGAAAAATGTTTCCCGCCATCGCTTTCCTCACTGGAGGGAGTTTTTATGTCGGTTTCCTTATCGGACAGAATTAGGTGTATACAGGAAATAAGTCTAATCCCAAAAGTTGGATTATAGAAATCAGATCTATTCGGTGACAATATGAAATTAAAAAGGTAGAATATAGGAAGTAAATCAAGCAGCTAAAATGGAGGATATAATGAAACTTATTCTAATCATCATTGGAATTAACGTTGTCTACGTATCTATGTGCACTTTGCGTATGATTTTCGTCATAAAAGGGCAGAGAATTTTAGCATCCATTCTTTCCGTAGTTGAGATTTTTGTCTATATGATGGGGTTAAGGATTGTTCTGAAAAACCTTGATAATTATTGGAATCTAGCAGCTTATTGTATCGGTTATGGTTTAGGGGTGTATATCGGCAGTCGAATCGAGGAGTATATTGCCTTGGGTTATGTCACGGTTCAAGTGACTGTGGATTGTGTTGAAACAGAAATACCGTCCAAACTACGGGAGTATGGTTATGGTGTCACTTCCTGGTTAGCTGATGGCAAGGATGGTCCACGGCTCATGATGCAGGTTTTGGCCAAGAGGAGTAATGAGCGCCAGCTAATTGACATCCTCGATAAGCTCTGTCCTAAAGCGTTTGTTGTCTCTTATGAACCCAAAAATTTCAAGGGCGGATTTTGGATTAAACGAATGCCCAAGTCTTTTTAATAAATAAGCAATTGCTGAACGGAGGGAAAGTAATGTCCAAAAATGATTTTACACGTCGAGAAGTAATTTGGATGGGTGCTTTAGGTATTGTTCAGCTAGGAATTCTAGGAACAGCGGCCTCGGGATTCTGGAACTTCAAGACTAACCAAGAACGTCCTAAAATTCAGCTTTCTCAACTACAGACTCCTCCGAAACAGGAACCTGAATTGGAGGGAAAGCCTGTGTTAAATATTGCGGTGGCTTCTGTCATCTCGCCTATGGAAAATGTTAATCTTTATGGAGATTTGCTTAATATCATCGGAGAGCGTGTCAATATGAAGGTTAAGATGGTTCAAAGGCAAAATTACACTGAGACAAATCGTCTGATCGAAGCTGGGGAAGTTCAATTAGGGTTCATCTGTTCAGGGGCTCTAATGGGGGACAGCGGGGCTAATCAAATCAAACAAATTCTCGTTACTCCCCAAATTGCGGGGTCTACTACGTATAGTTCCTATATCGTCGCTCCTTCATCGTCCAAAGCATCGTCGCTTATAGACTTGAAAGGAAAATCCTTCGCTTATATGGACCCTTTATCGTTTTCAGGTCGTATTGCACCTCAAGTGATGCTAAAAAGAAAGGGATATCAACCTGATGATTTTTTTGGGCAGACGATTTTTACGTATAGTCATGATAAGTCGATTCGAGCGGTGGCTGAAGGCATTGTTGATGGAGCCGCTGTGGACAGCTTGATTTATGACCTGACGGTAGCACGTGATGCAAGCATCGTGGGAAAGATTAAAGTGATTGATCAATCAGAAGCGATGGGGAACCCTCCGGTTGTTGTTTCGCATAAGGCTGATCCAGAGCTTACTGCCACTTTGAAAAACATTTTGCTGACCATGCATATGAATGAACAGGGGCGAAAAGCCATGGAACTTTTGCATTTTGATCGTTTTGTTCATCCAGACCAAGGAATCTATGAAAAAATACAGGTAATGGCACAAGAAGTGGGTTTAACTTAAATGATTAAAAAGACGAAAAGAATTACTGAGTATTTGACTTCTCGAACACTTCAAAAAATCCAAGAGGCGGTCCCTCTTTCCGTCAAAATTATGGGGATTGTTGGAGTATTTATATGCTTATTAGGCTTAACTGTTATTATTGATATGCGGTCTAATATGACCGAAATATTAGATGATCAAATAAGGAAACGAGCGGTTACGATTGGGAACGAAGTAGCTGCTGAAAGCATGGATCTGATACTCGTGGGGGATTTAATCGGCCTTTATGAGAAGACAAAAGCGGTTGCATTGCATAATGAAGATGTTCGCTATGTTCTTATTTTAGATGAGAAGGGACAATTGGTTGCGCATAACTTCGGACAAGGGATTCCAGTGGGTTTGCTGGAATTACGTCAACTTGAGAAAGACTCTACCGGAGCGAATGTAATAGAAGTCGATTCCGAGGAGGGTGTTATCCTTGATGTCCTAGTCCCACTGGGGAAAAATACAGGTTGGGTACGTATCGGTATGTCTGAAGCCAATATGAATCGAACCATTAATGCTCTCTCAATAAAGCTGATGGTCACAACTATTGGAATTACTATCTTAGGTTTGTTCGGTGGCTTTATCATGTCTCATCTTTTGACGAGACCTATAAAGCGCTTGGTGGATGCGAGCATAGCCGTTGCTGAAGGAGATTTAAGCCAACGAGTGAGCATTGGGGGGGAGGATGAGATCGGACAGCTCGGTCGTTCGTTTAATGGAATGGCGAAGAGTTTGGAACGATATACTCAAGAAAGAGAAGCCTTATTGGCAGAGCTAATGGACAAAGAACAAATTCGCCAACAATTACTAAATAAAGTGATTACGGCGCAGGAAGAGGAGAGAAAGCGAATAGCCCGCGAACTTCATGATGAGACGGGTCAAAGTTTGACGTCCTTGATCATTGGGCTGAAACTTCTAAGTCAGGAAAGTGACTTGGAACAAACAAGAGGGATGGCGGAAGACTTGAGAAGAGTTGCCTACTTGACCTTAGAAGATGTACATCGCCTAGCAGTTGAACTGCGCCCTACGGTATTAGACGATATGGGTTTGATTGCGGCTCTGGAACGTTATGTCACTGAATACAAACGCAAACAGGACAGCATGGTGGTAGATCTTGAAGTTCATAATCAAGTGATGGAACGCTTACCAAGTGAAGTAGAGACGATTCTGTACCGAATTGTGCAAGAAGCCCTGACAAATGTAGCCAAATACGCCAAGGCTCGTAACGTAAGTATCGTTTTGGAGATTCGCCCCGAAAGTGTGAATTTGATTATTGAAGATGATGGAGTAGGATTTAACGTAGAGCAGGTTATAAGTGAAAGAAACCAGGGACGTCAAAATCTAGGGCTTGCCGGTATGGAAGAACGGTCAGCACTGTTTGGCGGAACCTTCGAGATTGAATCCGAACCGGGTAGGGGGACTACGCTTTATGTCAGGTTGCCGCTAGAAAGGGGGGGAAAAGCATGAGCGAACAGACACGAGTGTTGCTGGTCGATGACCATACGATCTTGCGCACCGGGTTAAGAATGTTTTTTAATTCTCAGGAGGATATGGTGGTGGTTGGAGAAGCAGTGTGCGGAGAAGAGGCCTTGGAAAAGGTACAATTACACCAGCCTGATGTGGTCATTTTGGACATTTCAATGCCAGGTATGAATGGAATAGAGGCCATTGCCCGGATTAAACAATTAAACCCAGACGTCGGAATTCTCATGTTGACCATGCACGAGGCAGAAGAGTATCTTCAGCAGGCCATGCAGGCAGGTGCCAGTGGATATGTTTTGAAAAAAGCTGCAGATTCTGAACTTTTAGAGGCAGTGCGTGCAGTGGCCAGGAAAGAGATATTTCTTCACCCGGCGATGGCGAACATGCTTATTCAGTCCATCTACCATCCGGAAACCAGAGAAGACTCTAAAAAGAGTATTAATTTGACCGGTCGCGAGACAGAGGTTTTAAAGTTAGTTGCCCTAGGGCATACCAATAAGGAGATTGGAGAAAAATTATCTGTCAGCATAAAAACAGTCGAAACCCATAAGGCGCGAATTATGGAAAAGACCGGGTGCGAAAGACGTTCGGAACTCGTTCGCTATGCTATGCAAGAAGGCTATATTTGAGGAGAAAGCTCAATACATTAAATGCGGTTAGTGTTTGAAAATATAGATTGGAAAGATCCCCCCAATCCCTTTAAGCGATCAGTTGCTTAAAATAGGTATTGGGGTTTTTCATCTCCACCTTCGCAAAAACCCTGATAGATTTTTAGGGTTTTTACTGATTTTTACATAAATCATTCTATGTAATAATGAAAGTAAGTACAAAGCAAAACGTATCAAATTAAAGGAGGTAAATGTATGGAATGGCATGCTCCATGGGACATTCGTGTAACTTTGGATCTGTTCCTCGGAGGGTTGGGAGTGGGAATCTTCCTTCTCTCTGTCCTGCTCACGGTCTATGACAAAAACCGTTATCGCAAACTCGCAGCAATGGGGGCTTATCTGGCTCCGGTATTGGTTGGAGGAGGGATTCTTTTCCTCTTGAGCGAACTTGGTCGCCCCGAACGCTTTATTACAACCCTCTATAACTTCAATCCCCAATCGGTCACATCTTGGGGAGGCCTTTTCCAAACGATCTTTATCCTACTCTCATTAATCTACGCCTGGCTTCACTTCAAAAATACAACTTCAGGATCTTTATTCAGAGCAGTTCTAGGATTCGGAACGATATTTGCCCTCTTGGTTGGGGTATATCATGGACTCTTACTCGCTTCTCTTGGTCGCCCGCTCTGGGTCGGTGGCATGGTGACGGCTTTATTCCTTGTATCGTCTTTCTTAGGAGGAACTGCACTCCTTCTACTTATTAAAGAATTGGGTATTTCCTTCGGAGTATCCCAGAAGGTTCGCAGCGAAGTAGCTTCTGCATCCGAAACTAAAGGCTTAAATTTCACCGTTTTATTTAGCGTCTTAAGTGCTCTCCAACTGATTCTCGTACTGGGCTGGCAAGTCTCCCTCAGTCGTGGGGGGCTGGAAACGGTTACTGCGTCAAACGGCATGATGGATCAATACGGTGGGCTTTGGACTGGTTTAGTCCTTATTGGTGGGCTGGCCCTTCCTCTCTTGGGTAGTCTCTATTCCCTTATCAAAGACAGAACAGCTGAAATGACAAAGGGAATGGCACTGACTCTTTCTGCTCTCGTCATTGTCGGAGGATTTACGTTTAAGCATATTGTTCTTTTAGCAGGTCAAATTAATCTTCCTATTCCGTTCTAGAACTTTAGCATTCATCCAAAAGATTGTAGTTCGAAATACTTCTCCCCGTTTGTCAAGAAATATAAGTGAGGTGGAATTCATGAAAATCACACGCAGAGGATTTCTGCAGGCTTCAGCAGCGACAGGGCTTCTTGTTGCAGGAGCAGGCTTCCCTGCTCTCCAAGCTTTGGCTGAAGGTGAAAATACATCAGCATCCGTTGAGGGAAAATGGTTAAGTACAACTTGTCAAGGGTGTACAACCTGGTGTGCAATCCAAGCCTATGTCGTTGATGGGCGTGTCATCAAAGTCCAAGGAAACCCAAATAGTAAGGCTAGCCATGGCAAAGTATGTCCCAGGGCGCACATCGCCATTCAACAGCTCTATGACCCAGATAGAGTCAAAGTTCCCATGAAACGGACAAATCCTAAAAAAGGCCGTAATGAAGACCCTAAGTTTGTTCCTATCTCTTGGGAAGAAGCAATAGACACCATCACCGATAAGATGATGGAGCTCCGCAAGAATAATGAGCCTGAAAAATACGTGCTCATGCGTGGACGATACTCCGGTTTGGCAGATATTATCTATGATGCCACTACTAAAGTTTTTGGCTCTCCGAATGGTATTTCCCATAGTGCTATTTGTGCGGAAGCAGAAAAATTTGGACCCTATTACACAGAAGCGTACTGGGATTATCGGGATTACGATCTTGATGAAACCCGTTGTGTCCTCCTCTGGGGGGCTGACCCAATAGCCTCGAATCGCCAAGTTCCTCATGCCATCAGTATGTGGGGTAAGGTTTTAGACCAAGCAACTGTTGTCTCTATTGATCCCCGCCTTTCGGCAACAGCAGCCAAGTCTGATGAATGGATGCCGGTCATTCCTGGTGAAGATGGCGCCTTAGCTGTCGCCATCGCTCATGTCCTTCTCGTCGAGGGGTTATGGAATAAGGAATTTGTCGGAGATTTCATAGAAGGAATTAACCTCTTTAAAAAAGGAGAAACCGTTCCTGAGGAGACCTTTACTGAAAACTATACTAATGGAGTCGTTAAATGGTGGAACCTAGAGTTAAAAGATCGCACTCCTGAGTGGGCAGCTGAACGAGCTGGAGTCCCCGCGGATCAAATCATCAGAGTTGCCAGAGCCTTTGGCAAGGCCGCTCCTCATGCTATTTCATGGCTATCCCCCGGTGCCTCCATGCAAGTGCGCGGTGGTTATGTCGCTATGGCAACCCATGCTCTGAACGGCTTAGTTGGCTCAGTTGACAATGTAGGCGGCACCTTAAGAGCTTCCAAAGTCCCGTCTGGAACGATTCCGAGCTATGAGAATTACCTCGATGATATTGCTAAAAAGGGAACAAAAAACAAGAAAATTGACCAACGCGGTACTAAGGAATTTCCGGCTTTAAAAAGCGGAAAAACGGGTGGTGGAGTTGTTACGAACCGTCTAGCGGACGCCATGCTCGCTAAAGACCCTTACGAAGTAAAAATGTCCATTGGCTACTTCAATAACTTCGCGTTTTCTTGTTCTGGTGCCCAACGCTGGGAACAAGCCCTAGAACAACTGCCATTTTATGCCCACGTTACAACGAACCCAGCTGAGATGACCCAGTATGCCGATATTGTGCTCCCTGCAGCTATGAGTGCCTTTGAAAAATGGGCGTTCACGAAAAGTAAAGCCAATAAAGTAGCTTATGCCTCGATCCAACAGCGGGTTGTCGAACCAATTTGGGACGTAAAAATTGACGAAAGTGAAATTCCCTGGATGATTGCGGAATCAATGGCCAAAAAAGGATTTCCAAACCTCTTAGATTACTTTAAAAATGAGTTTAAAGATCCTGAAACAGGTAAGGCTCCCACGACCTCAATGGAATTTAACATGTATGCCGTTAAAAAGTTTACCCAAAATTTGTGGGATCCGAGCAAAGAGAAAAAAGGGGATACCCTTAAAGGCTGGCAGGAATTCGTAGATAAAGGGGTTTGGAATTCTGCAGTGTATTCCTATAAGGGAACCTGGAAAGATTTTGGCACTGTCTCGAAAAAGTTTGAATTTTACAGTGAAACTCTTAAGAAAGCCCTTGAAGGCCATGCCGAAAAGCATAAGACCAATGTCGACGATATTATGGAAGCCACAAAATACCTCGCCCGCGGGGAACAAGCCTTTGTCCCTCACTACGAGGAGCCTTTCCGTTGGGGAGAGAGTGCTGAATATCCCTTCGTCTTCTTTGAGCATCGTTCAAGACTTAACCGAGAAGGTCGTTCAGCGAACACTCTCTGGTATCAAGAGTTTAAGGATGTCGATCCAGGGGATGAAGCTTGGGGTGACGTAGCTAAAATTAATCCTACCGATGGAGCAAAACTCGGTATCAAAACCGGAGATAACATCCGCATTACTTCCCCGACTGGCAGCATCACTTGTACCGCTAAGCTTTGGGAAGGGGTAAGACCCGGAACTGTTGGTAAGTGTTATGGCCAAGGCCACTGGGCCTATGGTAAAATCGCCGCCCTGGATTACGCTAAGCGTACCCCGCGGGGCGGAAATAACAATGAGATTCTCCCTGCCGACTTTGAGAGATTGAGTGGAAGTACGGCCCGTCACGGTGGCGTTACAAGAATTAAAATAGAGAAAGTATAATAATAAATCTAATAATATGGAGGTGAATGACATTGGCACGATTGGGAATGGTTATTGATTTGCACAAATGCGTTGGCTGTGGAGCCTGTGAAATATCTTGCAAGAATGAGAATAACGTTGATCGGGATATGTTCTGGTCTCACCACTTAATTCGTACAACGGGGATTTTCCCTAATGTAAATTATGAGTTTGTACCCACCCTTTGTAATCACTGTGATAATGCGTCTTGTGTCAAAGCTTGTCCTACAAAAGCTATGCATAAGGATGACCAAGGTTTAACCCTAAATGATCCTAACAAATGTATCGGTTGTAAGAGTTGTATGCTCGCTTGTCCTTATGGTGTAATTTCCTTTAACGCTAAAGAGCCGCATGGTTTCTGGAGAGATAAAGCGATGCTTATTGAGGCAGGAACCTCATCAGGACAAGAGACCGCTAAGGAAGTTGGGGAGAAAATCCCTTACTATAACCCTGATAGAGCTACAACCTATGCTGGGATTAGACCTAAAGGAATCGTAGAAAAATGCACCTTGTGTGATCATCGTCTAGCTAAAGGGGAAGAGCCTTACTGTGTCTATTCTTGCCCTGCAGGTGCCCGAATTGTTGGGGACTTTGATGATCCTAATAGTGAAGTCAATAAGTTGATTGCTCAATATAGCTTCAAACAGTTAAAACTGCATGCCGGCACACAACCTAAGGTATACTACGTTCGTTCCTATTAACCCCTTTTCTCATTTTTACTAGAAGGGGGAGGCTTCTATCCCCCTTCTTCCTCTAAATCGATCCCGCTTCATCTAATCGTGAGACTCCTCCTTCGCCGCGAAGCGTTCCTTTTAGGGTTAGCGGCTTCGGCGATAGTGTCACCGGACACTATCGTCAGTGAAGTGTCGATGTTCAACTTTAGTTGACCCAGTTCACAACTCTTCAAATGTAAAATAGAAAGGTTGGGTTAGCAATGACCTCTTCCGTAGATGCTCAGAATTTAACCCAAACAGCAAATGCTTATAAACTTCTCTCCTTGCTCTATGGTTCCCCTACCGAAGAACTGGAAGAGGTGCTTACCCATTTAGAGCAAACTCTCCAGAGCCTAAGGCCTGAATTAATTCCCCTTGTATTAGAAATGAAAACCCTGTCTGATAGCGAAGCAAAGCTTGAAGAATTAACGGTAGATCATACGAGATTATTTATTGGCCCCTTCGACCTCTTGGCTCCTCCTTATGGTTCGATATATTTAGACGGCCAACGTCAAGTCATGGGGGACTCTACTATGGAGGTCTTACAGTTTTACCGCCAAGCGGGCCTTAATTTAGCAGCCGACTTTAAACAACCCCCAGACTATATTGTGACTGAGCTAGAATTTATATACTATCTTATTGGCAAATACCTCGAGACCGAGGATGAACAATGGCTAGTACAGATGGAAACGTTCCTCAATAAATACCTTGGTAAGTGGAGTAGAGATTTTACAAGTCGAATCAATGAACATGCCAAGAATATATTTTACAAGAATCTTGCACATTTGACTCTTGAGATAATTCAAAAGTAGTGTGACAGGTGATAGTCGGATTGCTGGCAACTCATGCATTTTATTGAGCGTGATGCCAGCAATCTTTTTATCTCCTCCTGTGCCGAATCTCTGAGTGAAAAGTAGGTTAGTATTGTTCAACGTTCGAGGATAATTAAAGCTACATGGGAGTCAATATAGGGATGGATTTGCATCAAAGGGTATATTATAATATTATTAAGTAATAGGATTATCGGAACAAAGATTCGGGAGGGTTCTAACGTGAAAGAACAAATAATATCCATGAAAAGTGATTTTTTTAAAGCCCTAGCGCACCCTACTCGAGTACGGATCCTTGAGCAATTGGCAAGACGAAAAGAAGAAGTCTGTGTTTGTGAGCTAATTGATGATTTGGAAATAGAACAGTCCAATTTATCTCAACACTTAAGTATATTGCGCAAACAACAGATTATTGTATCGACAAAAGTGGGTTTGAAAGTAATGTACCGTATTAAATACCCAGAAGTATTGATAATTTTAGACAAAGTTCAGGAAATCCTTGCTCAACAATTCAGAGAAGGGGAAGCTTTGATGAGGCATCTGGCCGAACGCTAAGAAGCTGGAAATGTACTTCTGCGAAAGTTGAAAATTACTTTGAAAGGGATTGAGGAAGTTGGAGATTAAAATTTTAGGTTCTGGTTGTGCGAACTGTACGAAGCTTGAAAAGGTCACTAAAGAGGGGATTGCGGAACTGGGAATTGTAGCCCAAGTTGAAAAGGTCGAGGACATGCAAAAGATTATGTCTTATGGAGTTATGAGTACACCTGCTCTCGTGATTAACGGTGTGGTTAAGCTGACTGGGAAGGTTCCGAATAAAGCGCGTATTATCGAAATTCTAAAAAAAGAGTTGGATGCTTAAAAATAAGTTCCCACTTCACTGTAGTTTAGTGTGGTGGGAACTTTTCTGAAGAATTCCTGTGGTTAATAGGATCTTTAGAAAGATAATTGTAACTTCTATATAAATATAGTTGTAATATTAAAAAAACTAAGCAGGATTAATATGTTAAACGTGGAATACACTCTTACAATAATCTGCCATGATCTGTAATAAATGAGGGGGAATTATGTGTATAAAAGAATAATGGTCCCAACAGATGCCTCAGAATATTCGCGTCGGTCTCTAATAGCTGCTTTGGAACTTGCTAGGAAGTTCCAAGGGGAAGTGGTTCTTCTCTTCGTCACCTACACCCCGGAAGCGTACTGGGGCTATAATCCAGCTTATACTATTGAGGTATCTAAAGAACAAATCGAAGAGACAGCGGAGCAGACGTTAATGGCCACCCTTGAAGGAATTGATGTGGGTGACGTTCCCTTGAAGAAGAAGAAAATACCGGGACATCCGTCGAGCGTGATTCTAGAAGAAATCGGCAATGAGAATATAGACTTAGTGGTCATGGGGAGTCATGGATACGGTCCGATTGCTGGAACAGTGTTGGGCAGTGTGAGTCAGCGCGTTCTCCGAAAATCAACCTGTCCTGTTCTAATCGTGAAGTGAACGCTTGTCGGCAAAAGATAAATGAGCGCTACCGAATATCGAAGAGCTGTTGACGATTAAACTTCGTAACAGCCCTTTTCCTTTTAAATGGCTACTTTTTAAAAGCTATCATTTTACGAACCATTAATACTCTTAAGTAAGGCGAGCTCTCTTTCTCTAGGGATACGGACTGACCGGCTTATCGTAGAGCAGGATCATTATAATTTAGGGCAGAGTTTCCATTAAGCTTTATACAGAAACCATTTACAGGTGTTCAACTCATATTTGAGTTCATATGGTTTTAAGAGTCCGTTCATTTCACTTTGACAACGAAAAAGAATCATGCGATTTCCGGCAATTTTCTCCTCGGAGCGGGTTACGACTCGATCAACTTTGACCACGATGCTCGCGGCGTCAACGGAAGTTAGCTTATAGTGAATTGGATTGGGGGTTCCCTCTTGTGTGAACCAAGCAATCATTTCGATCGGTTGCATTAATATTTTCATACGTATCACTCACCTTTATAGAATGCTAGACAAGCGGGTACAAATGTTTGACTGACGTAAGTGCGTAGAAAATGTCTCCACAAGGGATAATAAGATTAGTGTCACAAGAATTACTTTACCAGAACAAATGTTCCGTGTAAAGAGTATATACGTTTTTATTCTTTAATATGCTCATACTAGATAATGGAAAATATTAACCCTAGGCTTAGAAGCAGGGATGGCATTATAAAAATCATTAGTTATTAAGCGTTGAGAAGAATCTTTATCAAAAGTAAAGCAGGATTCGAATAATAGGATGAAGAATTATCATCATAGATTAGGTTTAAAAAAGAGGAGGTAGCACTAGTTGTGTTTAAAAAGATATTAGTAGCAACCGATGCTTCGGAGTATTCTCGTCGAGCATTAAAAACCGCATTAGAACTTGCTGGGAAATTTGGTGGGGAAATTGAGCTTTTGTTCGTTATGTACATTCGAGAAGCCTACTGGGGTTATAATGTAGCTTATAGTGTTTTAGTTCCGCCAGAACAAATTGAAGACGCAGGGAAGCTCGCCTTAGAAGCGACGCTTGAAGGTATCGATGTGGGGAATGTCACTTTGAAGAAGAAAGTAGTTCAGGGATATCCGGCGACTATGATTCTCGAAGAAGTTGAGCAAGAGAGCATAGATTTAGTGGTCATGGGGAGCCATGGTTACGGTCCAATTGCCGGTTCGGTGTTAGGCAGTGTGAGCCAGCGCGTTCTTCAACGAGCAGAATGCCCTGTTCTTATCGTAAAGTGAGGCTATTAAGGTTTGATTTGAATGTAAAAAAGCTGTTGATGATCAAAATTGTCAACAGCTTTTCCTTGTATTTTATAAGTTAGTAAAATCGCAGTATTGAGGTGAATGGGCTTAAAGTGGAAGCCCTATCCGTCGAATGAGCGCAAAGCCTGCTCGCTTAGCGAGGGGGAGAAATACTTTGCGTAGAAGCGGAAGGCCAACACGCCGAGCAAGGGGAATTCCTACTTTTTGCGCCAAGGGAGGGCCAATGTGCTGGGCGATGGGAAGCCCTACTTTGCGAGCTAGAGGAGGCCCAAATTGTCTCATGAGAGAAGGTCCATATTTTGTTATAAGAATTCCAACTTGCTGTTGCCAGAGGTTAGAAGGTTCTGGCGTAGCGGAAGAAGTTTGCGGTAAAGAGTTAAGTTGCTTCTGAACAGAAGCGGGTTGGGCTACAGACTGGGTTACTGGTTGAGTTACTGGTTGAGTTACTGGTTGAGTTACTGGTGGGGTTACTGATTGGATCATTGGTTGGACTATAGGATGAGTTGCTTGAGAAGTTGGTGTAAATATTTGCTGTTTAACAGATGATGGTCCTGGTCCCTGCCGCGGAACAGAGTTAGTACCCTGTCGCTGAATTGGGGAGAACCTGTTCTGTTGAATCGGAGAATAACCCCGTTGCCCCATCAACGATTTCATGGGCAAGCCCCCTTTATATAAATGTGAGAATTATTTGAGTTATAATACACGTTATGCATAAATCACCTTAATGTTACTGATTAGGGTATAATACCCAGTTAATTGGCTAGGCGGTTTCGTCCCTTAGCTTGTCTTTTGTATCTGAACATGCATTCCCTTTAGGATGACTTATTTGGACGGGACTATATGATAAAATGAGGAGGAGCCTTATGTTGTTCTTTGAATTGTATAACAATACCGTGAAATATTTATTGGATGCATTAATTAAAGTATTAAACCAATTTTCAATAATAGAAGAACTAAACGAAGAGTTGGAGTCTATATTTTTAAATTCATATGATGGAATTTCTATCGTGAATAATAAAGGAATTACAATCCGGGTAAACCCGGCAATGGAACGATTAACTGGAGTGAAAAAAGAAGAAGTAATAGGCAAGGATATGAGACAGTTAGTTAAAGACGGGGTTTTTAACGATTCAGTTTCACTTCAAGTGTTAGAAACAAAAAAAGCTACTACGATTATTCAAAAAAGTCGAACCGGTAAACAGACTATCATGACAGGAACACCGATTATGGATCAAGACGGAAGAATTAAGAACGTAGTAATTAATATAAGGGATATTACTGAATTGTATAACTTAAAGGAACAACTGGAACGGACCAGAGAATTAACTAGTCACTATCAGTGGGAAATCAATGAATTGAGACTTCAAGTAATCAAACAAAATGATATAGTGGCTGAAAGTAAAGAAATGCATGATATTTTAGATTTAGCTTTAAGAGTGGCAAAAGTAGATTCTAGTGTTTTGTTGTTAGGGGAATCTGGAGTCGGGAAAGAAGTATTGGCAAAAATAATTCATAAATCGAGCAGTCGTTTTCAATTGGGTTCTTATATTAAAATTAATAGTGGAGCTATTCCTGCTAATCTTTTGGAATCAGAACTTTTTGGTTACGAAGAGGGGGCTTTTACTGGGGCAAGAAAAAAGGGTAAGCCTGGTATGTTTCAACTGGCAACAGGAGGAACGTTGTTTTTGGACGAAATTGGTGAATTGCCGCTGGAACTACAAGTGAAATTATTGCGAGTTATCCAAGAAAGGGAGTTAATACCGTTAGGTGGAGTAAAATCTGTAAAAGTCGATGTTAGAATAATAGCCGCTACTAATAAGAATTTAAAAAAGATGATGGAAGAGGGTAAGTTTAGAGAAGATCTCTATTATCGTTTAAATGTTGTTTCCATTGAAATTCCGCCATTAAGAAAACGGAAAGAAGATATTCCCGCGCTGATTTCACATTTTCTCAATGAGATTAACCATAAATATAACTTTAGAAAACAATTTACCGCGGAAGCATTGAAACAATTAATTAGTTATAATTGGCCAGGAAATGTACGGCAATTGGCAAACATTGTTGAACGTAGTCTGATAACTTCCAAAGAAGAATGGATATGCAAAGAAGAGTTGTCAGAAGAATTTACCGAAGGGAAGGCGCGGCAATTCGATTTTGATGATATTATTCCCTTAAATAAAGCTGTAGAATTAGTAGAAAAAACTCTAATAAATAAAGCCATGGAAAAGTACAAAACAACATATGAGGTGGCTAAAGTTCTTAATGTAAGTCAGGCGACAATTGCCAGAAAAGCAAAAAAATACCGTGATTATGAACATCAACGAGAAAAATAATTCAATTATGAATTGTTACAATACATAATTGAATTATACAAAAAATGGACATTATTAGGAATTGGTGGAATTGTTTGATCTGGAGTTTTATCTTAATTCATTTTAAAATTTATATCTTTTTTTAGATTTTAAATTCTTAGAACTATAGTTTTTTATAATTGTATTTATTTTTATAGGAAATTTTAATAAAACGTAATCCATTTTTGAATTAAAAATCTATAAAAATTTCGATAGAATCCAAATAAATCTACCTAAAATGCGGTCAAGCAGCATTTTAGAAAGTTGGCATAGTTCTTGCATCTATAATTCTGATAATTCGGAATATAGAGGAGGCAATTAGTGATGGCTTTAATACCAGAGGTTAAAAAATATTATGGAAGACATAAACTTTTTATTAATGGAGAATGGATTGACTCAAAATCTACCGATGTAGAAGTAAACAGAAACCCGGCAACGGGAGAGATTATTTCAGAATTACCTAATGCGACTAAAGAAGAGGCCTTAGCAGCTGTAAAAGCGGCTCATGAAGCTTTTAAGTTGTGGAAAGAAGTCCCAATGAGGGACAAGGCAAGATTACTTTTTGATCTACGTGCTAAACTGGAGGAACGTTCGGATGTATTAGCCAAAGTACTTAGTCAAGATCACGGTAGAACGATCGGAGAAGCAAATGGTTCAGTGAGAAGGGTTATTGAAAACGTAGAATCTGCTTGTTCTGCGTTATATGGTTTGGTTAAAACTAATGAGCATATGGAGCAGGTTGCCCATGGCATTGATCAATATTTAACCTGGGAGCCGCTTGGTGCTTTTCTCATCATAACACCTGGAAATATACCAATGCATGCATGGTCGTCCTTTGTTCCTTACGCACTGGCCGCTGGTTGTACTGTAGTGGTAAGCCCGAGTAGGCAAGACCCTGTCGCTGCTGAATATATCTGTAGAGTGGCCCAAGAAGTAGGTTTTCCCCCTGGAGTTATAAATTTAGTTCATGGTGGTAGAAACATCAATAAAGAGATATTAATTCAACCTGAAATTAAGGGTGTAGGATTCATTGGTGCCAATAAAGCGGGTTGGGAGCTATTTGAGTTATGTGGTAAATACGGTAAGACTTCATCTATTAATGGAAATGGGAAAAATTACTTTGTAGTTATGCCGGACGCAGACTTGGATGAAGCAGCGCAGGGCCTTCTAAGATCTTGCTTTGGTATGGCGGGCCAGCGTTGCTTAGGAGTTGACAACATAATTGTCGTTGGAGATATATACGATGAATTTAAAAAGAAATTTGTAGAAGTTGCTAAAGGTATGAAAATCGGTTATGGCCTTAATAAGGAAACTGAACTTGGACCCTTGTCTTCAAAAGCTGGAAAAGACAAAGTATTACACTGGATCGAGGAATCACTTAAAGAAGGTGCCGAAATGGTACTTGATGGTAGAAATGTAAAGGTGGAGAACTACCCTGATGGATTTTTCCTTGGACCTACTATTCTCGGAGATGTCAATGTGGACATGGCAATGGCCAAAGTAGAGGCTTTTGGTCCGGTTGCCGCCTTAATTAAAGGAGACAGTCTTGAACAGGCTATTGGGTGGATAAACACGAAAACTAATCTTGGGCACTCAGCAAGTATTTATACAAACAACGGAAAACATGCGCGCCGTTTCAAGAGAGAAGTTAACGTGGGGAATGTAGGAATAAACATAGGTGTTCCGCAACCTTATTCATTCTTCCCGCTGGGTTCGAGAAGGGAATCCTTTGTGGGAACAGCAAAATCGAGGATGGCTTCAATGCGGATGTTTATGGATGAAAAAACGGTTTGTGAACGTTGGATAGATTAAGAGTAATTTTTAAAACGAACTTAAGAGCACCTAAGCGCTCTTGGTTTATGCAGAAGGAATGGGGAGCATCGCAAAATGCTGCCCTTTCCTTTATCTCCATAAAGGTAGAACTAAGGCAGTCAGCATTTTATTAATGAAGCGAAATTCAGTCGGCCATTGCCATATTTAAGTGAATTCGGAATTGGTCAATACAGGCTTGGATATTTTAGCATGGCGGGAGGCGCTAACTAGTGAGTAGATTTGAATATTATCGTCCCAAATGTTTAAACGAGGCATTTGAGCTGATGGCAGAAAATACTGGTTACAGTCTATTAGCAGGCGGGACAGATTTAATGGTCAAGCTTAAAGAAAATATGCTTAAACCGACAGCAATTATTGATATCAATGGGTTTGAAGAACTTAAAGGGATAACCGTTGAGGCAGGACGGATTGTACTCGGTGCTTTAACGACCCACACTCAACTTGAGCGATCCGAAATTATTAATAGACATGCTCCAGCTTTAGCAAAGGCTGCTGATATAGTTGGTTCTCCTCAGATTCGAAATAAGGGGACAGTCGGTGGGAATATGGTCAATGCTTCACCTGCAGCAGACACGGTACCAGCCCTCATTGCGCTTGGAGCAGAGGTTACCTTGTCGAGTAACGAAGGGATAAAAACGATTCCCTTGGAAGAACTGTTCCTAGGTCCAGGACTCACAGTGCTAAAACACGGTGAGTTGATTACAATAATTTCTTTTGAAGTTTCAACTTATCGAGGGTGTAGTTTCCAGAAGCTTGGTAAACGCAAAGCACTGGCTATTTCAGTTATTAATGTAGGTGCTTCGATAGAAATAGATCCAAAAACTCGTATTATCAAAAAGGCAAGAATTGCATTAGGATCGGTTGCATCTACTCCCGTCAGGGTGTCGGCGGGAGAAAAAATACTAGTAGGGAAATGTTATTCACCTGAACTGATTAAAGAAGCTTCTGAGGCAGTTGCGGAGGCTATTAGGCCAATTGAGGATGTTCGTTCTACAGCAGTATATCGAAAACGGGTAGCTAAGGTATTGGTTAGACGAGCATTGGAAGAAGCCTGGAGTCAAATTACCTGTTACTAGGGGGAATAAAAAATGTCAAAATCGTTAATAAACTTCATACTGAACAGTCAAAAAGTAAGTGCTCAGGTTGATTCAGATATGCGTTTAGTTGATTTTTTGCGTGATGAAATGGGATTAACGGGTACGAAGATCGGTTGCGAGGAAGGGGGCTGTGGTGCTTGTACGGTAATTATTGACGCTCAAACCGCTAATTCATGCTTGGTTTTAGCTCCGCAAATTGATGGCAAAGAAGTGACCACAATTGAAGGACTTGGTAGTTATGAGCATCTACATCCTTTACAGGAAGCTTTTATCGAAGAGGGAGCAGTACAGTGCGGCTTCTGTACTCCGGGAATGTTATTATCGGCTAAGGCCTTGCTTGATGTGAACTCAAACCCAAAGCGTGAGGAGATTATTCGTTCGATATCAGGGAACCTTTGTCGGTGTACCGGATATACCAAGATAGCAAATGCTATTGAAAAGGTCGTTAAGACCAAAGGCAACAGAGCAGAGAGGAGTGAATAGAGTGCTGGAATTGAATGTCGTCGGAAAATCAGTAACACGTAAGGATGCCTTGGATAAGGTATTGGGGAAAACCCAATATAGCGGAGACATCAAGTTGCCAGGCATGCTTCACGTAAAGGTTTTACGGAGCCAGGTTGCTCATGCTGTTCTAAGAAATATTGACTGTCGAGCAGCAGAATCTCTACCAGGCGTTCATGCAGTTTTAACGGCAAAAGATATTCCAGGGAGTAACACTCATGGCATTATCATCAGGGATGAACCCGTGTTGGCGATAGATAAAATCCGTAAGATTGGGGATCCTCTAGCAGTTGTCGCTGCTGAAACTGAAAAAATTGCCCTCCAGGCACTGTCTCTTATTCAAGTCGAATTCGAGGAGTTGCCGACGGTGTTTGACCCAGAAGAAGCTATGAAAACAGAGGCACCCAAGGTCTATAAAGAAGGCAATATTCAATATGTCAGAAAGATCCGCAAAGGGGATATTGAGTCGGCATTTGCCCAAGCGGATATTGTTATTGAAAATATCTATCGTACGCAAATGCAGGAACACGCTTATATAGAACCGGAGGCGGGAGTCGCTTATTTGGACGGTGATGTTGTGGTTTTGCGTGTCTCTACTCAGAATCCTCACTTTGACCGTACAGAGGTTGCGCGGAATCTTGCTTTACCCCTTAATAAGGTGAGAATTGTTCAAGCCCCGACTGGCGGCGGCTTCGGCGGTAAGTTGGACATTTCAGTGCAAATCCATATTGCCCTTCTGGCAATTCGTACGAAGAGACCAGTGCGTCTAGTGTATACCCGAGAGGAATCTTTTGTTACTTCTACAAAGCGTCATCCCTATATTATTTATTATAAAACGGCAGCGGATAAGAATGGTAAATTGATGGCTATCGATGTAACTGTTATTGGAGATACGGGGGCCTATGCATCATATGGCCCGGGTACATTGACCCGGTCGGCTGTTCACGCAACAGGTCCGTATGAAGTGCCAAACGTTAAGGCCGATGCTTACACCGTCTATACAAATAACCCGACAGCTGGAGCCTGTCGCGGTTTTGGGGTACCCCAACTAGCGTTTGCCCACGAACAGCAAATGGATATGATTGCCCAAAAAGCAGGAATCAGTCCAATCCAAGTTCGCTTGTTGAACGCTTTACGGCCAAATAGTATAACAGCTACTCGCCAAGTTTTAGAAACTGGTGTGGGCTTTATAGAGACGATTAAAGCGGCCCAGGCTAAGGCGCAGGAAATTATGGGCCAAGTCTGATAGGAAAGGAGGCGCTAAGGGGATGAAAAAAAGAGGTATTGGTATAGGGTGTATGTGGTACGGAATTGGAAATACCGGTTTGCCGAATCCAGCAGGTGCCTTTGTTGATTTGTTGGATGACGGTACCGTTAACCTAATGGTAGGGGCCGCTGATATCGGACAAGGCTCTAACACAATCTTAGCTCAAATTGTTGCAGAAGAACTCGGCGTGCGGTATGAGGATGTTTTGGTAACGTCGGCAGATACAGGGGTTACTCCGGATGGGGGAGCCACATCTGCCAGTCGTCAAACTTATATATCCGGCAAGGCGGCACACTTGGCAGCTCAAGAAGCGAAGCAGGTGTTGCTAGAAGAAGTGGCTGCATTATTTGGGGTAGAGAAAGAACAGCTCATCATTCAGGATCGCAATGTGTTTGTTAAGGACTACGAGGAAAATGGCAAGAGTATTTTGGAAATGGTCCAAAGTTGCCGAAAAAAAGGGAAAATGACCATCGGGCATGGCTGGTTTAATCCGGAAACCACCGGGCTGGATGGAGAAACTGGAGCGGGGAGCCCTTATGGTACCTATGCTTTTGCGACTCAGATTGTTGAAGTTGAGGTGGATACGGAAACTGGCCAAGTTGAAGTACTCCATATTATTGCAGCTCATGATGTAGGTCGAGCCATCAATCCTCAGAATGTGGAAGGACAGATTGAGGGTGGAAGTGCCATGGGACTAGGACTTGGGCTTTATGAAGAGGTCGTAATGAGTGAAGGAAGAATTGAAACACCTTCATTTACAACTTATTTGATTCCAACCTCTATGGATGTTCCTATCGTGCACTCGTTAATTGTTGAAGAACCAGCAGATAGTGGTCCGTTCGGAGCCAAAGGGGTTGGAGAACCTTCCCTTATTCCGACATCGGCGGCGATTGCCAACGCAATTTTCAATGCTGTGGGCATTCGGATTACTGAATTGCCTATAACACCGGAAAGAATTTTAGCCCAACTGACGGAAAACTAATAGGTAAGATTCTTAGAGGAGGTCAACTTGATGGCAACTATAGCTCTAATCAACATTGGGACACTAGTAACCGGAGATATTCAACAATCGCTGAGCAAAGCGAGTACGATTGTTGTCCAAGATGGCATAATTGTCAAGGTCGGGCAAGCAGAAATCCTTAAAGATTTTAAGATAGAGAAGACAATCGATGTAGTCGGGATGACTGTTACACCGGGGTTGATAGACTCTCATGTTCATCCGGTTATTGGAGATTATACCCCTCGTCAAAAAACCCAAGATTATCTTGATAGTGCCGTACATGGCGGAGTAACAACGTTTATCTCGGCAGGTGAACCCCACTTTCCTGGACGTCCAAAAGATTCAGTTGGAACAAAGGCCTTAGCAATATTAGTTCATAAGTCCTTCAAAAACTTGCGCTCATCGGGTTTAAAAGTTCATGCTGGGGCTGTGATTCTGGAAAAGGGACTGGTGGAAGCTGATTTCGCTGAGATGGCTAAGGAAGGAGTCTGGCTCGTCGGAGAAGTTGGGTTAGGAAGTGTAAAGAAACCGGAAGATGCTATACCGATGGTTAATTGGGCCAAAAAATATGGAATGAAAGTAGCGATGCATACTGGTGGGACTTCAATTCCAGGAAGCTCAACTGTTACAGCGGATGATGTCATTGCCGTTCAGCCGACGGTGGTTTCCCATGTTAACGGAGGACCTACGGCGATTTGTGCGAAGGAAGTTGAAAAGTTGATTAACGATACAGATTTGATGCTTGAGATTGTACAATGTGGCAATCCGAAGATTGCTGCTTTTACCATCAGTAAATTGGCTGATAAAGATGCTCTGGATAGAGTCATCTTCGGAAATGACTCTCCTTCCGGCACGGGCATTATTCCTTTGGGAATCTTAAGGACGATCAGTTTCATTGCCTCTTTTACAAATGTCCCAGCCGAAAAGGTCATTGCGATGGCTACAGGTAATACGGCACGGGTCTTTGGTTTGGAGACGGGTCTTATCGCTGAAGGTAAAGAGGCTGATTTGGTAATAATGGATGCGCCCATGGGCTCCATAGGGAATAATGCTTTAGAAGCATTGAAAGCGGGTGATTTGCCAGCAGTTGCACTTGTTATGGTTGATGGAGTCATCAAAGTTACAAAGAGTCGTAATACTCCCCCTTCTGAACGTAATTATTCTGTTAAGTAATTTATAGTTAATGGATGACAGGGAGGACTAGACTAAATGGCAGTTGTGATTGACATTGAGTTATGTAAGGGATGTGGCATATGTAGCAAGGAATGTCCAAACAAAGCTATCCTTATTAAGGATAACAAGGCTTTTATTCAAGAAAGTTGTACGGCCTGTGGAATCTGCACTAGAGTATGTCCCTTTAAGGCTGTTGTCAAGACTAGCGAAAGTATAGATGGGGCAGTCAAATGTACATCGTGCCCTGTACAATGCGAGATTTTAGAAGGGTATACGGGGGCTTGTCAGCGCTATAAGAATGATAGTGGTCAGCTTATCCGTAACCGGAAATTAGTGACTGGAGTTACTCCGGGAGGTCCACTAATTACTGGAGTTGGGGCTGGAACTACCTATCCATGCTGTCGACCAGCACCGTATATTGCACAGGACACCATTGATGGGGTTGAGATGGTTACTGTCGTAACCGAAGCACCTTTAAGTTACAGTGGGATTAAGGTTAAGATTGATACTAATTTATTTGTCGGTGAAGAAGGAACGAAGGTTAAGCGGAATGGCAAAGTTGTAGGTATGGTTGATATCGAAGAGTATGGTTCCAAAATGCTTTCCATTGGCGGAGCGAACTTACTTACAGGTAAAAATGGATTTATTGTTGCTCGAACCATTGTCGAAATTGCCAATGGAGAACGTGTGACCTTAAATGTTGAGAATAACACACTGGAACTTCAAATCGGTTTTCCCCCAATTATTAACGGGATAGAAGATACGAAGATGCGTGTTGGTTGCGGAAGTGCAACGGTTGGAATGTTTGCTGCAAAGCTCAAAGAGGTTGTCGATGAAGCGATCATTCTTGATCACCATGTTGTTGGCTTGCTCTCAGAACACATGGCTGGGGAATCAGTCGGTATGAGTTGGAGCGGAGTAATCCCTAATGCCAGACGAAGTACTCGGGGACGTTACTTTGGAGAGCATGGACAGGGTTGGGGTGGTACTAATATAGAATATCCAAAGGATGCGATTCAGTCGGTCGATATGTCCCGGGCTAAGCCAGGTATGAAAGTCCTTGTAACCGAGACCACGGGCAATATGTCAGCCCTATTCGAAGTCCAAGCAGATGGTTCCGTGAATGAAATACCCATGACCAATGAGGTTAGGCAAGCCGTCGATGTTATACGAGATACGTGTGAAAATGCACGAGTTTCCGCTCTCTATTTTGGAGGAACAGGCGGCAGTGCACGTGCCGGTGTTTCGGTGAATCCACTTAAAGTAACCCAGGCTGTCCATAGTGGAGAGGCAATATTAACCATTGGTGGAGCTGAGGTATATGTACTTCCCGGCGGGGGAATTAACTTTATGGTCGATGTTGAAAAAGTAGTTTCCAAAGCCTTTACTTGGGTTCCCACCCCTGCAACGGTTGCTCCGGTAGAATATACGATGCCCTTGCAAAAGTATAAAGAAATTGGTGGTCATATCCAAGCGATTAGGACGTTAAATCAGATAGTCTCTCAAATAGAGTAACCGGGAGAAGGTATAGTAATGATCAACGTCTTAGCCGAAGATCAAGTATTCCTGAATTATGGCCCGGTTCAAATGACGTTATTGGCCAGGGCTCGGGGCCAGGCAATGACGGAGCAACTACAGGAAGCGGCCAAGTATGTAATGGGGATTCTGGCGGATTTAGCGAAGGTTCAAAAACAAGCAAGACATGCTTTGACGTTAGATGAAACGGATCTTAGTGCCTACCCATTGCCGTTGCGATTGATGGTCGAGGCTGTGTTAGAAATCGGAGATCTGACCTTAACACCCATGGCAGCAGTAGCGGGAACGTTTGCAGATTTAGCGGGTGACTGGTTAGTGGAAAAAGGTGCCTCAAAGGTCATGATCAATAACGGCGGGGATATTGCGATAAGATTGCTGGGAAAAGAAAAGACGAAACTGGGACTGACGCCAAGTATTGAAGCTTTAAGGTATAGCCATATTCTTAATCTTACCGCCGGAGATGGAATTGGGGGAGTCGCAACCAGTGGTTTAGGAGGGCGTAGCTTTACAAAGGGTATAGCCAGTGCAGTGACGGTTGTTGCGAAGACTGCTCGAGCCGCTGATGCCTGTGCAACGCTTATAGCAAATCATTGTTTTACTGAAGATCCAGGCATTTTGAGACTGCATGCTGAACAACTGGACCCGAATACAGACATACCCGGACAGTTGGTTACAGTCAAGGTTGGGGACCTAAGTCCTCAAACTAAGATAAAAGCTTTGGAGAATGGCTTGAGTAAAGCCATAGAACTTAGGTCTCAAGGTTGTATTCACGGTGCAGTGATCTTTCTTGATGACTTGGTGGTTATGATACCGGATAACTTTTGTCAAACGGCAAGATATGATGGAGGAGATTTAGATGGAAATTCGTAAAATTGTAACAGTCGTTGAAGAAACTCATAAAGATGGCGAAAAGACGATAGATATTCCTACTCGTAAGGCGGTGGCTATGGCCGTTATTAATAATCCATTTGCAGGACAGTACGTGGAAGATTTAACAGATTTGATGAAGATTGGCGAACAATTGGGTTCAATGCTCGCTGAACGGGCAGTAAAAGCACTTGGAATTGCAAGAGAAAGCGTCGAGAGCTACGGCAAGGGAGTTATTATTGGTGAAAAAGGTGAACTTGAACACGCCGCAGCTATTTTACATCCTCTGTTAGGCAAACCTTTTAGGGAACAGGTTGGGGGTGGTAAAGCAATTATCCCTTCTGCTAAAAAACTTGGCGGAATAGGAACGGGTTTAGATGTACCCTTACATTACAAAAATGCTGCGTTTGTGCGTACACACTACGATGCTATGGAAGTGAGAATTGCGGATGCACCTAAAGCGGATGAATTGGTTATAGCACTGGTTGTTACGGATTCAGGGCGTCCACATCCGCGAATTGGCGGTTTACAAAAAAGTGAAGTTAAAAGTGAAGACGGCCTCAGATAACTAAATGGCTGAGATATACTAGTGAATTAACACTAAGAGGAGGTGGTAGCGGTATGTATTCTAGATACACAGCGTGTGTTAGCCCCGGTATCCGGAGCCCAAGCTGAACATGATAGTTAAAGTGGGTGATCCCTTGCCTAGAGTTGGAATATCCGAAGAAGCCATTCTTTCTGGTACTAGTCAGAAAGTATAACTTTCAGTTGTATACTTTCTGGAAGGTCCCTTCTCGCCATCACGGCACCTTGCCGTCCATGGCGGTGCTCTAATCTCGAACATCCTTGTTCGAGTCGTGGCTACAGGGACACTCGGCCATCCATGGCCAGCGCATAAGTGCAACTAAGGCGACCGCCGGTGCCTAAAGGCTGACAGAATTCTAATTCGTGCGAAGACAGTGTCTTCGGGCGCTAGCCAAGTTTTCTATATAAACTTATTGTAAGGAGTGTACCTAAAGAGGGAGTAGGATAATAAAATTGAGGAGGCAGGAAATTATGACTGAAAATCCTGGAAATCCTGTAAAAGAAGTAGAAAAGGTTAGCTTTTTAAAACGCAAAAATATAATATTTTCTGTAAAAAGATATGGTATTGATGCCTTAGGTGCTATGGCCTTGGGTTTGTTCGCTAGTCTTATTGTAGGGCTTATTCTTAAAGTAATTGGAGAGCAAACTGGATTACAATTTTTGATTGCTTTTGGTAAACAGGCCATGGGAATGATGGGGCCGGCCATCGGTGTAGCTGTCGCCTTTGGCTTAGGAGCGCCTCCGCTAGTATTGTTTGCATCTACTATCACCGGTATGGCAGGTGCTGCAGTCGGAGGGCCCGTCGGTGCATTTGTGGCAGCCGTCGTGGGGGCAGAATTCGGGAAACTAGTTTCCAAAGAGACAAAAGTAGATATTATTGTAACTCCTGCTGTTACCATCTTGCTTGGTGTCGCTGCTGGGACCATCGTTGGACCACCCTTAGCAGAATTTATGAAGTGGCTGGGATCAGTCATAATGTTGGCGACAGAACTTGCACCTATTCCGATGGGTGCTTTGGTGGCTGTGCTGATGGGCGTAATATTAACGTTGCCAATTAGTAGTGCTGCTTTGGCTATAATGCTGGTATTAAGTGGTCCCGCTGCGGGGGCTGCGACCGTTGGTTGTGCTACCCAGATGGTTGGGTTTGCAGTAGCGAGTTATCGTGAGAATAAATGGGGTGGTTTAGTTTCCCAAGGGTTAGGAACGTCCATGCTCCAAATACCTAACATTGTTAAAAATCCATTGATATGGTTGCCTGCCATAATAGCCAGTGCCATCTTAGGTCCCTTAGCGACAACTATTTTGCCGATGGCCAATATCCCTGCCGGTGCTGGCATGGGTACCTCAGGGTTAGTTGGGCAGTTTGGAACAATCAGTGCTATGGGCATGAGTACTGGTGTCTTAATCAAAATTGGATTATTACATTTCATTTTACCCGCTAGTCTGACTCTGGCTATCGCGGAGTTTATGCGCAAAAAAGGTTGGATTAAGTTAGGAGACATGAAATTAGATATTTAGTATTGGAGTTTTAGGGGTCCTTTTGCTCAGTCTGGAACAACCGAGCCTTGGCAGGACAATCTAAGGTTAGCCAGGCGACAGTAGCCAGAAAATCTCTAATTCATGTATGAATTATCTGAAAGTACGTAGCTATATCAGTTAGTACAGAAGTTTTAGCCAAAGAGTTAATTCAAAAATGAATTAAAAAGTGGATTTTATAAAGCAGCTGTGTATACTTCTCTTGTTTCCTATGTTCGTACAAACCTTGCTATACCAACGGTTAATCCAAAATAAAAGGGACAAAATTGTATTACTAGTTGTTGGCATTGCTTTTGCATTAAATATTTTTGGTGTATTCTGAATTATCAAAATCTAAAAGGGGGGAGAAGTTTACGCACTGGATCAACTGTTTTTATAAATTATAAATTATAAATTATAAAGGGAGTGAACAATATGTCAGAAGAAAAGGACCTAAAAAGTAACGGTTTAAATACTAAAGACGGGGAATATGAATATGCATTTGACTCTGTTCCAGATGAAAAGAGAAAAAACTTATTTATGTTAACAATTATTTTGGCTGGTTATCCTATTGCATTATCAAATTTTGTAATTGGTGGTAGCGTTGGTGCAGGATTAACATTTATTGATGCGATTATAGCCTTATTAATAGGTAATGGGGTGTTAATATCTATAGTAATTGCAACAGGCATGTTAGCGTATAAAACGGGTCTTTCTACATCATTTCTAGCCAGAAGAGCTTTTGGTTCAATTGGATCAAGTATATTTTCTGTATTGCTTGCCATTTCAGCTGTTACATGGGTAGCCCTAAATGGCGACATTTTCTCACGACTAATACTATCTACATTTTCTTGGTGGCCATTCACAGTGCCAGTTACAGCAATAATTGTAATTTTGTTATGGATGCAATCAGCTATTAGAGGAATTAAGGGTCTGCAAATTGTAAGCATGGTTGGTGTTCCTGCTGCCTTAATTTTTTCCTTATATGGTATTTTTGCAGTATATAATAATACTGGTGGTTTTAAAGGATTAATGGAATATGTTCCGCTACATCCAATAACATTTACTGCTGCTACTGCTGCAATAGTAGGTGGGTGGGTCTTTGGAGCTACGATTACTCCTGATGTTTGTCGTTTTGCAAAATCTAAGTTACATGTAGGTATTGCAGGATTTGTTGCATTTATAGTTGGATGTTTTGGAATGCAATTGGCAGGTGCTATAGTGGCTATTTCAACGGGCTCTGGAGATTTTGTAAAGGCAATGTCAGCATTAGGATTAGCATTAATAGCCTTTATTGCTTCAATATTTTGTCTGTGGACTACACAAGATAACAATATTTATGGTGCTAGCTTAGCGCTGCAGAATGTAATTAAGCAAACAAAATATTATGGTAAAGTAAAGCACAAACATATTGCTATAGTCATTGCTGGTCTAGCAGCTGTTTTAGCAGCAGGAGGTATTTATAGCAAAATATTGCCTATAATACAGTTTTTGGCTGTTTTAATCCCGCCAGTACCCGGTATTATAATGGCTGAAGAATATGTCGTAAAAAAATCAAAAGCTAATATGAATGTGAGTTATATAGCATTAATTTCATGGCTACTCGGTGGAGCGGCAGGTTATACTTCGCTAAAATTAAATTTCTTTGTACCACCGATTATGGGGATAGTTGTTGCTGGGCTTATGTATGTAATACTTAGCTCTATTTTTTCTCAAATAGATTTAAAAAGTTCTACAATCAAGCAGTAAATAGTTTGGAGGTAATCTTAAATGGAAATAAGAAAAATTGTAACTATTGTAGAAGAAACGTAACTATTCAGGTCGCCTAGAGATCAGTAATTTAAAACTGGACTCTGGGCGGCTTTTCTCATTTAAAATAGAATTATGATGGAAGTAATGATTCAAGGGCGACTACTCAATGAAAAACATATCGAATGGATCCGAGAACTGATGGATAGTAACCCAGATTGGCATCGGACCCGATTGTCCCAGGAAATTTGTGCCGTCTGGAACTGGGTAGCTATCAATGGCCAATTCAAAGATATGGCTTGTCGCACGATGCTGCTCAAGCTAGAACGCCGTGGTTACCTGCAACTTCCAGCACGCAGAACTGCCGGACGAAACAACGCATTTATTGGTCACATACCCATCGAACATTCCACCACTAGTATTGAATGTGTACTGCAGGATCTAACTCCACTTTCCATTGAGGTCGTTCAGAGTACGGAAACGTTGAGGTTGTTCAATCATTTACTGGCAAAATACCATTACCTTGGATTCGGTAGTACGATTGGTGAAAACATGAAATATATTGTCTACGATTGCGACCGTCGTCCTCTGGCCTGTTTACTCTTTGGTTCAGCCGCTTGGAAGGTGGCTGGTCGTGATCAAGAGATTGGTTGGAACACCAAAACGCGTCATGATCGCCTGCGCCTCATCACTAACAACACACGTTATCCAAACAAGAATAAAATCCAAACCTTTCAGAACAAAGCCGTGTAATCAAGCCGCTTTCCCCTAAAAAGGTTTGGATTTTTTCTATGGTATGATCTTGCTATCAATTTTGATAGGAGGTCATCCATATGAATGTGGAGAATCTAAGAAACAACCATCCCAAGCTCATCTCGTACATGGAAACTGCTGGCTATTCGAATGACTACATTAGCAGGTTACGGAGGGAAATCCAGTGGATTCTGGCGGAAGCTGACACCAGGGGCTGGGACTGTTACAACGACGTGTACCGATCCTTTACATTTTACTATTCAGCGAGAGCGATTGCTTCAATCTCAACAATGGCGTCTTTGGGTAAGCGCGCAACTTGTACAGCCGAACGAGCGGGTGGATTATTCGGGAAATAAGTGGCATAAACGGTATTCATCGCTACGAAGTCATTCATATCTTTTAGAAAAACTACGGTTTTTATGACTTTGTCCATGGAAGAGCCTGAAGCTTCTAGAATTGCTTTGACATTATCTAAGGATTGTTTGGTTGCTCCTTCAATATCAGCGACCAATTCACCACTTTGTATGTTGATAGGGAGCTGTCCGGATGTAAAAATTAAATTTCCAACTTTAACCCCCTGAGAATAGGGGCCAATGGCCGCAGGTGCATTTTGGGTACTGAGAGTTTGTTTATTCATGTTGGTCTACCTCCTTGAAGTTGTCATGCATTTGGCGCTATGTGTTCCCAGGCCATAACACAACTAAATTTAAGTATACCTGATTTTTAGGAATACACCAAGCAAGATATTGGGATTTAGATAACAATAAGATTGCGTTAGGTTAGTTTGCTCTAATTAAGAGGGTTTTATCAATTAATTGGGAGTTAAACTTTGCTTATGATATAATTCATTGACTGAAATTATTGAGTCTACTGTCGATATTTCCATAAACGGTTTATTTAGGAGGTAGCTCATGGAATTTCTGGAGCATGTGATTCAGATTGATTTCGAAGACCGCTTGGGTTTGGGAATGGAGATCTTTGAGGTTTGCGAAAAAACTGGGGTTGACAAGATTGGGATGGAGGTCATTCCAGATCAGGGCATGTTTATTAAATTCCGTAGTACTTTTGATGAACAGGTTCAAAGATTAATAAGAGATTTGGAAGCGGTTAAAGGGGTTCTTTTTGTAAAATTTCGTGATCAGATGCCATACGAAGAGAGAGAACATGAGTTAAGGACCATTTTAAACTCTGTCAGCGAAGGGATTGTGGCCGTTAATAAAGAGGGAGAGATCATTCAAATTAATGAAGTGGCCTGTAAAATATTTCACTGTTCAGCTGAAGAGGTAATCGGGTCAAACGCTGAGGGGCTGTTTCAGGAGAATGCTCCCATTCTAGAAACTCTTAAAACAGGACTGCCCTATCGGCTCGAGGAACGAGAATTTAAAAAGGGAAATCAGGCCATTCATTTTTTGACGACGGGGGTTCCGGTGCTCAATGCGAAAGGTCAGGTCATTGGAGCGGTTGCCACCATGAAAGATTTTCGTCAAGTAGAAGAGATTATTTCAAAAGTAGACCGACAAAAACACTTAATGTCCTTCGAGGGGATTATTTATCAGAGTGCAAAGATGCGCCATGTTATTGAAACCGCTAAAATGGTTGCTAAAGGTAACTCAACGATCTTATTGCGCGGGGAAAGTGGAACAGGAAAAGAGTTGTTTGCTCGAGCGATTCATATGGAAAGTTTGCGTAATCAAGCTCCCTTTATTGCTATTAATTGTGCAGCCTTACCGGATAGCTTGCTGGAAAGCGAACTCTTTGGCTATGAAGAAGGTTCGTTCACAGGGGCCGCGAAAGGGGGAAGGAAGGGGCTTTTTGAACAAGCAGAACATGGAACCATCTTTTTAGATGAAATTGGGGAAATTGCAGCGCAGGTTCAGGTAAGGTTGCTGCGGGTTTTGCAAGAGGGCACGATTCGCCGGGTTGGAGGAACCAAGGAAGTTTCGGTAGATGTTCGCATTGTTGCTGCGACACATCGTAATCTGGAAGAAATGATCCAAAGGGGAGAATTTCGGGAAGACCTATATTATCGCTTAAATGTTATCCCCTTGCGGATTCCTCCCCTTCGAGAACGTCCTGAGGATATTCCTTTGGTCGCTAAATACTTGATACGCAAGATTTCTGAGAAGTTAGAGAAACCTGAGATCCATATAACTAAAGAGAGCATGGACTGGTTGATGGTTCAAACTTGGCCAGGAAATGTTCGACAGCTTGAAAACACACTGGAACGAATTATCAATGTCATGGATTCCGTTGAAATTACGCCTCGTCTTTTCTATGAGTGGGCAGATTTAGCCTCTGCCCAACAACCTTTAAAAACTGAAGAGGAAGATTTTCAAATAAAGATTCCGTTAAATAAAGAATGGCCTACTTTAAAAAAGATTGTGGGAGACGTTGAGAAGCAAGTTCTCATACGGGTTTTGGACACCCATTCGTCTTCTAGAAAAGCTGGAAGGATACTTGGAGTTTCCAATACAACGATCTTAAATAAGATGAAGACTTATGGGATCGACTAATAAAATAATGAATTTGATAGTGACAAGTATTTTTATCACTGATAAGAATACTTGTCACTATTTCTTATCAGCTAATTAATTAGCTTTTAAATGAGCTTAAAAACCCTTTATTTAAAAGTGGCCTGGTAAGGGCATTCTAATACCTAGAAGAGCATTTTGAATAATTTCTATTTCATCTGCCAATGGCACACATTTTGCATTCTATATTATTTGGACTTTAATAGCTCATCTAATACAAATAACTAGATAAAGGGAGGATACTTGTAATGGCTAGAAAAGCTGAACCTTATCGCATTAAAATGGTGGAATCCATGCGCATGATTTCTCGTGAAGAGCGCTTGATAAAACTTCAAGAAGCAGGGTATAATCCCTTTCTTTTAAAAGCTGAAGACGTTTACATAGATCTGCTCACTGATAGCGGTACTGGTGCTATGAGTGATAAACAGTGGTCCGCGTTGATGCTCGGAGATGAGTCCTATGCTGGAAGCAAATCCTTCTTCAAAGTGAAAGATGCAGTAAAAGGAATTTTCGGGTATGACTATGTCATTCCGACTCACCAAGGTCGAGGGGCAGAGCAAGTCCTCTTTCCCCATTTGAAAAAACACGACGGACAATTTGTCCTCGGCAATATGCACTTTGATACAACGATGGCCCATATCGAGATGAACGGTATGGTAGCAGTGAACCTTGTTATTGAAGATGCCTTCGATACGCAAAAAGAGCATCCATTTAAGGGTAACTTCGATCTAGAAAAACTCGAGAATTTTATCGTTGAAAAAGGTCCTGAAAATATTGCCTTCATTATCGTGACTGTAACTTGTAATTCCTCGGGAGGACAACCGCTTTCCATGGAGAATTTCCGTGGGGTTCGGAAAATTGCGGACAAATATTCTTTGAAGATCGACATTGACTCCGCTCGTTTTGCTGAGAATGCTTATTTTATTAAAAAACGTGAAGCAGGGTATGAGAATAAGAGCGTTCAAGAAATTGTTAGAGAAATGTATGATATGGGTGACTACTTCACGATGAGTGCCAAGAAAGATGCCATTGTTAACATGGGCGGGCTGATCGGCATTAAGAATGAAAAAGAATTATATCAAAATGCCTGTACGACCTGCGTGCCTATGGAAGGCTTCGTAACTTATGGCGGGCTCTCCGGTCGTGATATGGAATGCTTAGCGGTTGGACTCTATGAAGGTCTGGACTTCGATTATCTCGAAAGCCGAATTGGACAAGTGGAATACCTCGGAGAAGAACTTCGTAAGCGTGGTATTCCCATCCAATGGCCTGTCGGCGGACATGCTGTTTTCGTGGATGCTGGAAAGTTTCTTCCCCATATTCCTGCAGAACAATTCCCCGCTCAAGCCCTCAGTAACGAACTATACCTTGAGGCGGGCGTCCGTCCGGTTGAAGTAGGTTCTTTATTACTAGGCCGCGACCCTGAGACAGGGATTCAAAAGAAAGCTGGCGTGGATTTCATGCGTTTGACCATTCCGCGTCGTGTCTATACGGATCGTCATATGGATGTAGTTGTGGATGCTCTAGCAGCGATTTGGGAACGTCGAGACCAAATTAAAGGCTTGGAATTCACCTATGAGCCGAAAGTACTCCGTCACTTCCTCTGTAACCTTAAACCTATCGAAGGTTAAGGGTTAAAAACCTGTAAGTACGAACGAGAAGTTTTAGGCACTAGTGCAGTGAAGGTTTACTGTGCTAGTGCACCGTTCCGGACCCGACTGGTTTTCTAACCTGATCGGTTTTTTTATCTGATGGCTAAAGATGACTAATCCAGTAGATAAGTTTCCTGTTGGGGTTTAACTGATGTTAAATAATGGTTTAGGAGGAGTTAAAATAATGTCTGAAATGGGTACTTGGGCCTTAAAAAGAGGTTTAGCTGAAATGCTTAAGGGTGGAGTCATCATGGACGTAACGACTCCTGAACAGTCCAAGATCGCGGAAGAAGCGGGAGCCTGTGCTGTCATGGCCTTGGAAAGGGTGCCTTCGGATATTCGTGCGGATGGTGGGGTTGCCAGAATGGCTGACCCATCTATTATTCAGCGGATTATGGAGTCGGTTACGATCCCAGTAATGGCTAAAGCTCGGATTGGACACATGGTCGAAGCTCAGATTTTAGAGACACTCGGAGCAGATTATATTGATGAAAGTGAAGTTCTCACTCCAGCTGATGAGGAGTTTCATATTTACAAGCATGATTTTAAAGTTCCGTTCGTGTGCGGAGCACGGAATCTAGGAGAAGCACTTCGGCGAATTGGTGAAGGGGCAGCTATGATCCGGACGAAAGGAGAACCTGGGACGGGTAACGTTGTGGAAGCTGTTCGTCATATGAGAAAGGTCATGAGTGAAATTCGCTTTCTCCAAAACCTCCCGAAGGAAGAATTAATGACCGCTGCCAAAAATATGGGTGCACCTTATGAATTAGTGGTTCAAGTCGCGGAACTTGGAAGGCTACCCGTCGTTAACTTTGCAGCCGGAGGAATAGCAACTCCTGCAGATGCGGCTTTGATGATGCAGCTGGGGTGTGACGGAGTCTTTGTGGGATCGGGAATCTTTAAGTCGAAGAATCCAACTGCACGTGCTAAAGCGATTGTCGCTGCAACGACACATTACCGTGACAGTCAGATTTTGGCGGAGATATCCAAGGACTTGGGAGAATCAATGCCAGGGCTTGAAATATCAACTCTTCTTAAATCAGAGCGCATGCAAGACCGCGGTTGGTAAATGAATAAGTTTAACTAAACGGACAGATAATCGTCTGATGTAAGTTGCCTTTAGAGGAAGGTCAATAAGGCCGGTGAAAGATTAACTAAGTTAATTTATCACTGGCCTTATTTTATACTATCGTAAAATTAACTACATAATGGATATGACGAAATCGTTTTTAGATGGAGAAATCGACTACATAAGTTTTTATCTAGACTTTCCCTATGAGGTGGAAAAGCGTTATCGGAAAATGGTTCGGGAAGACAGAGAATATGCAGAACTTATTTTTGATTGTCTATTAGAAGAAGGTACCAATAAGTACGATGAACTATCTGAAGCCCAGTTCAAGAGATTGATCCGTAAACAGTATAAATACATCAAGGATGTTGCAAGTGAAGGATTTTTGTAAGACCGCGAAATTCGCCCCCGATTTTTAATGGTTGGTTGAAAATCGGGGTGAATTTTTAGTACTACGCTATTTGTTCCACCGCTTACATAAAAAGCAGCCGGTTAAGGCTGCAGTAGTTATTATTTCTATTTATATTGTTAATGAATGCCAAGCTGATCCTTTAGAGCGCTTTGTAGAACCTGTGAGAAGTTTACGTTATTCTCCTCCGCGAGCCGTCCAAAAGGGCGGTGCGTTTATTTTTAACTGTTTCGACATGTTTCGCTAGACATTAATGTTATAATAATTTAATAAGAGTTAATAGGCTGTAAGTTTAATGCAATATTATTCCATTAATTATTCTCCGTAAGGACATGTCGCCACTGACACTGAGTATAATGATGACCAAAAGGATTCTTTCAGGGAGGTTGGTTATTATGGTTAAGAAGAAATTTTATTTGTATAAAGCATTATTTGACAATGCCCATGATAACATCCAAGCCAATTTGGACGGAATAATTTGGTCAAATGATTTCTCGTTGTTAGGTTTTGATCGAAAGATATGGCGAGGAGATAAGATCAAAAGTGTTGAAGACTTATTGCGTCTAAAGCCATTTGAGGTAGAACAAAGAAGCTATGAACAGCTTATAATACTCGCTAAACATCTAGGGATTACCGTGTTGTCAATAGGTTTTACAGACGAACTTAGCGCAGATGAGTATGATGAGCTTGTTGAATTGCTGCATACAGATGAACCAGACGATTTAATCGCTTTTATAGAAGAGCAAAGATTTCATAAACTAAATGAAATTGAGGAAATAACTTTCGCTTCAAAAAACGAAAGTGGTAAATTAAATTATATTTCTTTTTCTCGAAATGCTGTATTAACTCTTGACGCGGATGATCGAAACATTAATCTTTTTTTGTCTGCGCCTCCGATAGGTGTTCTATCCGGTAATTATCTGCTTAATGAGAGCAGTTGCTGGGCAAATGAGAAGTGATATAACCGAAACCCAGACTGGTTTCATTATCAATATCGATGAGTATTTAAGTCGTATAATAAGTAGATCTTCATCTGGAGAGTCGGAAAAAGAGTGGCTGATAAACTGGAGCGGTTTAATACCCGCTCTCTTTATTTTATGCAATACCAATCGACTTCTGACAAACGCATATTTCGTTGCTTGAGAAATTCAATTTGCACGATAGTCCTAAGGAATAGCCCATCGGCTGGGTAGTGTCTAACCCTGGCTATGTGCCATTATGAATGCTTATCAGCTTTAAGTAATTAACTTACTGCATAAATTATCCCCTTGGCCAAATAGGTCGAGGAGATTTAATTAACGTCCATTCCCGTATTAGAGCGACAACGCAAGCAAAATCAACACTACAATGAAAGAGATGTTTATTGAAAAAAGCTCTATTAGTTGAGAATTTTGTGTTTATACTCGTCTACCATTAACTTATCAAGGATAAATATGCAAAGAAACATACCCCCAATATCTATTGACGCAAATATCAAAAACCAACCTTTAATATTAATGTAGATAAGGGCTGATTTATAAGCCAAATAAAGGATAGGCTGCATTTTTTGTCCGAGCTTGCCCGCGCGCGGTAGATCTTCCCTCGATTTCTCGGGGAGCTAACCGCGCTTAGATCGTTGTTTATGGTCTTTGCCGCGCAGGAATTCCTCCTCGTGGCCTCGGAGTAATACCCGCGCTGGGTCGCATTATGCTGCCGGGGAGCCCCCCCTGCAACCGCGTGCCTAGCTTGGTGAGCGGCAAAGGCATAGTCAAAAACTTCGACCAGCATTTTCTAATACATAATTATGGCAGCAATTTGGCGGGTGGGATGCTCTGGGGGAAATTGAAGACGTTTTCCGGGTCGTATTTGGCCTTTACCCGGGTCAGACGGTCGAAGTTGCTGCCGTAGTAAGCCTTGGGCCAGTCCTTGATCGAGAGATCCGATGTATTGACATAAACGCCTTTGGTAAAGGGGCGCATCGCCCGGCGGAATTCTTCTACCCAGCGGATGCCCGGGGCCGCCCCATCAGACGTGTTCCAGGTAGCGAAAAATGACATGTTATACAGAGCTTGGCGGTAGAAGTAGGCCGTAGCCTTCCTCGGCACCTTGGTCACCGCCCCACCAAGGCCATGGAAAAAGACGCTTACCGAGGATGTGGGCGGTTCGTTGATGAAGCGCCTGATCGTGGCGATGGCCTCATCCGGCAGCAGTTGATTGACAAAGGGGCCTACGCTCTTGAAGGGCTCGGGAGAATCTGGCTGGGTGGCAGCTATCCGGGCTACGGCTTCAAGCCAGGGTATCTCTTCGATAGTCACCTTTTTCGGTGAACCAGCCCGGAGCAAAGGCTGCAGCAGGCGGCGCAGCTCTTTAGCAGAACCGAGGAAGACCCCTTGCATCAACAGCAACGACTCCAGTCCTGAAGCTATAGTTAGGATGGGGGTGAGTCGCTCGCTGGCGTCGGGGGTTGTAATAAGTCTGCCAGGTTCGCAATACCGGCTCCAGGTCCCGCATATCCCAGCTGATATCAGCGTAGGCAACCGTGTCAATGCGGTGCGTGCGGAAGCGGAAGGAGGTACAGATGCCAAAATTACCACCGCCGCCACCGCGTGAGGCCCAGAATAGATCAGCGTGGTGGTCGGCATTGGCGTGGAGCACGTGGCCGTTGGCGTCGACCATCTCCAACTCAAGCAGGTTATCGATAATCAAACCATACGGCCGGGATAGAATGCTCTGGCCGCCACCCAGGGTAAAACCAGCGATGCCCGTGCTGGGGCAGAGACCATTCGGCACCGCCAACCCCTCGGACCCAAGCGCCTCGGCTAAGGTAAAGTCTCGTTGGCCAGTTTGGACCGTGGCAGTGCCGCGCTTATGGTTCACCTCCACACATTGCATATCACTGACGTCAATCACGATGCCAGCATCGACGACCGACAAGCCCTCGTAGTTGTGGCGGCCGGAGCGAATGCGGATCGGCACGTCCCGGTAACGTGCCCAGCGCACGGCGTTGACTACATCCTGCGTCTCCTGAGCGAAGACGATGACTAACGGGAACCTGTTGAAGAAGGTGTTGAACTCCCGGCGGGCTGCGTTGTATAGGGGATCTTTTGGCACAACGATACGCCCGGTCAGTTCAGGCTCCTTGCCGCAATGCATACAAACCACTCTCCTTATCCCAAATTGTAATAGTCTATAATATGTTGATTTGGGACAGGTGTGATTGTCAACCAAGACCCGAGTAATTGCTGGATCAAGATGCTCACTCGTACCTCGTTGCGCTCTCGAGCCAACCTACTCTGTAAAAGCTCCAGAATTATCAAGCAAAATTTTCAAAGACTGTTCAGATTGTTTTACGTTTGTAATTTTACAATCATGAAAATCAATATCCTGAGCGGTTTCAACTATTTTGGGGTCAAGTCCTTTGAAGGCATCTCTAAAATAGTCTTCATATTCGCTCATAGTTCGTTCAACTAACTTGTGATTAGCCCAATCGCTCATCAATTCATACCATTCTTGAGTAAAAAACTTCATAGTGTTATCCTTTCGATAGTGATTTGCAGTCCTACCGAGGTGGGGCGGTATTTATACAGAAGGGTTTAAGAATAATGCGAACTGACTATAGTCACATAACGTTCCGCGTATTCCCGAAGTCTGGTTATTACATTCATACTCTCTCAGATTTTGGGAATACGTTGTTACCCGAAGTGTCCTGCTTCGTAGGGATGCTTAATAGAATATGTATTCTAGCATTTATTCTACAACCATATGATTATCCCCTTCTAAATTGGTAAAACTAGCCATAAAGTATTGAAACAGCATTTGGCAGGTGATATGATATGGACAAGAAGAAAATAAATAATTCTTGTGAGGAGGAAAAGGATATGTCAACTGCATTAGACAATAAAAAAATCACTCTACAAGAAATGTTGGATAAAATAAGCTCAAAATCAGATGCCTTAACGGGTAAAAAAGGTATGATTGAATTAAATCCCGACAATCCTCTTCATAAAGAGTGGTTTGAAGATGACAAGTATAAGGGGCAATAACGACTAATGCCTGAAAGACGAGATATTTACACGGCTATTATTTATTATCGTGGTCAATCGGGAGCTTCTAAGCTTAGACCTGTGGTAATACTGAATGAACTTGAAAATAATATTGTTACGATCGCTGAAATAACGTCTGTTCCACCTAAAAAGAATCCTGGATTTTATGACAAGTTCAAAGAAGAAATTGTTAATTGGGAAAAATGCGGATTAGCTGAACCATCATGGGTAAAGTGCTTCAAAGAAAATACTCATAATATTAATATTGGCAGATTACATGATAAAATTGGAGTTATGGATTCTCAAGATTTTGAAAATGCCGTAATGAATATGTATTACAATAATTAAGACCTCCAAAACGGTGGTCTTTTCTCATTCCCTCCCTGCCTCCTTCCAAAGCATTCATCTAGCATTCAAATACGAAACTACAAAGACTAGCATGGATCAAGACCGGATAAGAATGCGTGGATGTAAAGAAAACTCATTAATCCATTCTGAATCAGCCACTTCTGCCACAGCATTATAGGCTTTTATTTGAAATACATTAATCTTATCATCAACAGTTTGCTTAAAGGCAATCGTTTCTAAAAAAGTTGTACCTGTCCAGCGATATTCCCCATCCTCGTCTTCAAAATCATACATCAGCACATAATTTACTCTATCAACTCTAACTTTTGGAGACTCCATAAACTCTTGAGATCTTATTGACAAGAACAAGAGAGGCACTGGACTAGGAATCTACAATTCAATCATCGGGATCACGTTACTTCCGGCAAACCGTAAGTCCTACTTTCAGTGTGATATAATAAACACAATCATTCAGAAAGATGGTGAAAAAGTGGAGGACTGTTGTGCTATTCAAATCGAACCAATAAAATTTGACTTAGGGTTTAGTTGCCCGGAGTGCGGCGATAAGGGCAGACCGATGCAAATTATTACTTTGAAATGCCTGTTAGTGCCAAGCGCATTAGCTAAACTGGAACCTTCAGCTTCTTACAAAATGTGTATCAACAAAGCCTGTTCCGTAGTTTATTTTAGCGAAAAACAAGAGGTATTCAAAACGACAGACATGAAAGTCGAAGTCTATACGAAAAGCGATGACGAAGACTGTCCAGTTTGTTACTGTTTCGGATGGACTAAGAAAAGAGTGATACAAGAATTTGAGGAAAAGGGCAAAACTACCGCCTTAGAGGAGATAACCGCACATACAAAGGCTGGTCGTTGTGGCTGCGAGGTAAATAACCCAGAGGGCTCTTGTTGCCTAGGTAATATGAAAAGACTGATAGATTCCCTTACCATAAGAGTCTAAAAATGAAGGTTACCAGACGGCAACCCTTGATCAAACTTTTTTATCTCCATCAATGTAGAGATCAAGCGAATAACCCGGCTGAATGCCGGGCTTTTAAAATTGAGCCTTTTTGTTACTGCATGCAGGAAGGCATACCTCTAGTGCACATTCTTTGCACACATTTAAGGCTTCCATACCTTTCTCAATACTGGCTTTAGAGACTTCAAGCTCGGAAATCTTATCTTCGATTTTCTTTAATTGCTTTTCCAACAAAGAATAACTTGCCCTTATTCTTTGCATCTTGCTTTCCCCGGGTTCAGAACTGTCTATTAACACTTGAATTTCTTCCAGAGGTAAGCCAAGTTCTTTAAAACGTTGAATGAACTGGAATCGATTCAGATCTTGTTCCGTATATAACCTAAACCCTCCTGGGCTGACTTCAGTCGGAGACAATAGTCCCATTTCTTCATAGTAGCGAATTGTGCGTACTGTTACGCCGGCCCTTTTTGCCAATTCCCCAATCTTTAATAAGTGCTTTTTTTCCTGGCTCATGTTAATCATTCCATTTCATACTGCTCTTCAGGATCATATTGTATCCAAGATGTATATGTAGTATAGCATATGGAACTAATGGCTTCCATAACTGCACTTACTTTATCCACTTCGGTTTTAGATTTTTATATGGTTTCTTACCATAAAGGTAATCATCAAGTAGGGGAAATAATCGTCTGGAAATTTGGGATTGGCGCAGGCTAAACCGGACTAGTTTGTGAATTGGAGTATCCGGTTTACTATAGGGGCAGGAATTCATACAAACCGCACAATCTGTTCCGATTTTTGACCAATAAGTATAACACGTTTCCTGATTAATCTGCCAGCGTGCAACACCGTTAATGTTGCTTTTTGGACCATGGGGTATCGATTTAGATGGGCACTCCCGAGAACATTTTTCACAATAAAGGCAAAATTGTTCTAAGCCGAGACTTAAAGGCTTATCCGGCTGTAAAGGCATGTCTGTTGTAACAACCCCTAGCCGCACACGGGGACCAAAGCGCTCCGTCATCAGAATTTCCATACGACCTATTTCCCCAAGCCCGGCATCAGCAGCAACCAGAGGTGCAACGACCAAATAGTTACCGTCCATATGATTTCTGGCTTCAAATCCATATTGTCTGATGAAATAGCTTAGTTGCATTCCTATTGTGGCTGCAATGATATATTGTTGAGAAGACTCTACGACCGTAGGAGCTTTCGGAGCATTTTTTACCATTTCGTAGTCCATTTCAACTGCGAAAGCTATAGCATATTTATGACTAAGCTGTACTTCAGTGCCGTACGATTCTGGTCGTCTGCCGCGGTGGGTATATAAATGATAAGGCTGTAGTTCTGTAATCCCAACGAGTACTGCACCGAAATACTTCGAGATTTCTTTAATCATGCTGCTTATTTCAGACGGATCCACCGTCATTGGGGTTACGGAAGTTTTAGCTCCTTCAACATACCGAGAAATATCGTATAGATATTGAAAATTTCCTTCCGTAACAGCTGCTGCAATAGGATTATAGGTAGGAGTCAGAGGGCTGCAGAGACCGGGGAGCGAGCGGATAAAATCATCAATTGGCTGTTTCTCCGGGGTTCTTCGATAATAATCAGCATAGCGTACTTCTTCCTCCCGGTAAGATGCCCTGGAAAACATAACATCTCTCTCATCAATTCTTTTAATACCCTCTGGCATAACGAAAGGCTTAGCTTTCCCAATCGGCAACAGCAATACTGAAATTACTAGGAGTATGATCAAATCACAAGCCATTAAAATGATATAGCGATGGGGCAGGGAAGTACTGATCAATGGTAAAATTAAGACGCCTAACAGAATAATTCCGGGAGCGACAGCCCTCGGTATCTTATCCTTTTCATGTTCAATAAAAAGTGAATACACTGTTAATATTAGAAGCCCAGTAAAGAATAGGATTAATATCAAGTTAAAGCCCTCTAATAATAGAAGCATATCTCTGTCCCCCTCGATTTCAGAACTAATTTCTTAGTCCCAGTATTCTTAATGGGCTCAAAATGAGGACACGAACCCAATCATTCCCATTCCTGATACTCCGCGCGACTAAAGTCGACGGGTTCTTAGGTACATAGACTTCCGATCTACTCTCGCTCACTGGCATGGTATTTCATCGGCAAGGTACAACATATAAGGACTGGTCTGCTTCCCTAAGACTTTACTATCAAACAGTCCGTTGACTATATTAGCGGTAGTATGACGCCCGCATCATGACGCTTTTTTGGGTTTTAGTTAAATTCCCATGCTGACTAGTTTACGGTTCGTTGAGGTTTTCAGTCGTTCAATCTCTCTATCGTGAAGTGTCTTGAATCTCGAGTAGGTTTCAAGGCACTGTTGGCGATTAATTGTGCTTAAATCAGGGTTTACATGCAGGATCAGAAAACTATTATATAAGTCTCGTTGGATTTTATCTTCGCCAATCATAGCCCAGCGTTCACTTAGTTCCTTTTTCATGTAGTCATCTTCTACATAATTGTATTGTGATGCTTTAACCTCGACGGTTTTTATCCTGTGCAATTCTGTTCCAAGATGCTTTAACTTATTGTCCAAGATGGTTAAAAACATGGCTGGGGCCTTATTCGCTAAGGATTTACCGAATCGTTTCTTGCGATTTAGTTTACTTTTTTGTTTTTAGTCGTCTTTTTAGCTCTCTTCTGGAGACCTTTAAACGACATTGTTTCTACATTAACCTCTGTACCAAGGCTAATTATCTCGTTAGCTAATCGATTATGCGATTGCTTGCGGAGGCTCTTTAACTTACCTTGGATTCTTTGCAGTTTGAGTTGATCCAACTGATAGTGCTTCGACTTTACCCAACGATCGTTATTACTCCGATTAAACGTCCCATTCGCCTTATACTTGTTCGGATTAGTTGCTCGGCGACTTCGATCCATTTTCCGCTGCAATTGCCTGATTTTCCGATAAGGAGTCTCTATCTCAGGGGCCAGTTCGAACAAACTGACCGTTTCTTCGGAGGTGATCCCTGCTGTTTGCGGACCAATATCGATTCCAACCTTCGAGCTGCCTACCTTGTGCCTGAACTCACCGTTTTTATCGAGCTTAACTGGAGGGATACCTTCTAGGATTAACTGCAAGTAGTAGTTTGTACCGCTCTTTAATACCCGACAGTATTTAATGGTTTGCAGTAGTGCCATCTGTGCGTAGACATCCGTGGGATCAACGAACACTTTAATCGAGAGTCCATTCCAGACTAAGGTCTTATTTCGGAACTTGATACCGGCTGAATTCGTTTTACCTTCCAAGCTTTGCAATTCGCCATACTTTTTGAAGTGTATCGTTTTGGCAGTATGATAGATCTTCCCTTTAAAGGCTTCAAAGCAGCGCGTGGCAATTTTTTGGACAGTGTGAGAATCTAAATTTTTCTTAAAGTGATGCTACATTGGCTTAACAAACTGGTGTAGTGAATACTCGGTCAATCGGTACTTCCTGTTTAACTCTTGCAGTACTAGATTGCGGGTTGTCTCCGTTTTGGCATTTTTTGTGCACTCTGGTACTCTTTACTCTCAACCATTAAGCGATACCGCTTATTAAGTTCATTGAGACAGGCATTATAGATTCTTCTACCGATATCTAAGCGCTTATTTGCTGACTTTGAGAAGCAATATACTCAACTTGATAAAAATAAAAGAATCATTTTAGTCTGTCATACAGGGCCAATGGGGGACGCTTCTGGTCAGTTCCTCAAAACAAAAGGTTATGAACAAGTTTTACAATGGCTGAGGCAGAATCGTCAAAGAGGATGGGGGAAGTTTCCCGGTGACAAACCGGATGAAGAGATAACGAAGATCGTCGGAATGGTTCTTCATGGGAGTCAAGGAGGGTGGAGAGCTAAGATTCAGCTTTTATCTCAGGCACGGCATTTTTCTTATATGATTTTATCACTAGGAGAAAGGGCGGTTCCCGGTCTCGAGGGGCCAACGCCTGAAGAGATCTTGCTTCCGACCGTTCTCGAGGATAGGGTTTTAGCTAAGTTGCCACTCTATGGCCGACCGGTTGTAATTGCGGCATCACTTCTTGCCTCAGATTCTCAAGAGGGAATTAGGAAAGGGATTCAGTACCTTCTGGAAACACAAATGCCTGACGGTTCCTGGTCAGAGGATATTATTGTAACCAGTTTGGCTATCCTTGCGATCAGACGTCAGAGTAGCTATCCTGAACGAATAGAAAAAGCAGGACGGTGGCTGGTTCAGAAGCAATATCCAAGTGGCGGTTGGCCTGCATTTGATCAACTTAAAATATGGGCCGTGGGTTGGGCTGTTTGTATCTTCGGAGAAACGACTCAGAGGTTAACAGATATCCCTTGGCTAAATCAAGCGGTAGATTGGTTAAAGCGGGGGCAGAACGCAGATGGTAGCTATGGAAGCACTCCTCCGTTTACGCATCCAGATTTAGATGATACGGCGGTTGCTTTGATCGGTTTACATCAAGTTGGGGAAGAGAATCATTTAGGAGTTAACCTCCTCAAGCAGTTACAAAATACCGACGGAAGCTGGGGAACATTTCCCAGTTTTCAAGGCATACCTCCCCATATTTCCTCGGAGTTCCCAGTATATATTCCGAGTGTTGACGTAAGTATTCATGTACTAGAAGCATTATGGCGACGTTCACGTTCACAAGATGAACGAATTTGGCGTGGGTTGAATTGGATTTTATCTCAGCAGGACGATCAAGGTGCATTCCCGGCATCTTGGTTTGAAGGGCCAGTTTATAGCACAGCACAGGCCTTAGAACTACTCAGCAAGTGGAAGTTTAGTTGGGAACGATGGAACACCGCACGCCGCATTCTAGGGGCAAGAAAAAAAGGCCTGGAATTTCTTATAAAAGCACAGAAAAATGACGGAGGCTGGGGTTCAGTTGTGGAGACCGGTTTGGCCCTTTCCGGGTTATTGCGATATACGAAAGTTGTTCCTAGAGATGTCTTCGATAAAGGAGTAAGAAACCTTCTTTCAGTCCAGAATAGCAATGGTTCATTTGAACCTTCTTACCAAGGAATCTACGCCAAGGGATGGAATTATGAAGAACCTCTAACAACAGCCCTGACAGCCATTCGTGCCTTACAAAGGTATCGACAAATTTACAAGGGATGATTTTTTAGATATTAAAACGGAAATATCGGAAACAACCCCCCAATCGCTTTACATTGTTTGTAAATTGCTTGGGAGTTAAATATTAATATTTAATCACAAAGTTATAGAAATATCAGAGAAAAACGAGACAGACGAAACAAGTTTATATCATTCGATACCTTCTCATATTGTCTTAATAAAAGGGCATGCTATGCTTTAATAAATGGGGAGGTGCATAAAATTGATTAGCGAGCTTATGATGCGTATGATGAATCCGGTTGCAGATGATATCTTCAGCACCATGCTTACCAAACAGTATAATGATAACCCTTTAGTCATGATGACGATTATGGAAAAACTGACACTTAGAGCGATTGCTGAGGCCGGAATCCGGGCGGAGACAGGGAAACCGCTTTCGAGGCCGATAGGTAGCCCCCTGCGGCTTTCACCATGGGAAAAGGTGCTGTTAAATGGGCGGCAACTATTTGAACATCCGACTGCTGATGAGAACAGTATTCAAATGCAAGTGACGATAGGTCCCAGAGCCAAAAAACCACTGAAAATCGACATGCCGATTTTGCTTACGGGCATGTCTTATGGCGGATCTTTAAGCCTAAAATTAAAAGAAGCTATCGGCAAAGGTACGGCTATGGTCAACACTGCTACCAATACCGGAGAATCTGCTGTTTCGAAGGAAGAAAGGTCAGCAGCTAAATTTCTTATCGGTCAGTATAATAGGGGAGGATGGTTGAGCGATCCTGAGCAACTGAAACAGTTAGATGCGATTGAAGTTCAGTTCGGTCAGGGGGCCTGGGGAGGTGGAGTAGCTTCAACTATATATCCGGAAATGATGGATGAACATTTACGCGAGGTGTGGAAAATCAAACCTGGGCAAAGCACCGGTGTGAAAGCCCGCTTTCCCAATGTCAACACACCTCAGGATGTAATAAACCTTGTTAACTCACTGAAGCAGCAATATGATGTACCTGTGGGAATAAAGATTGCTGGGACTCACTTTATCGAAAAAGAGTTGGAGGTAATCGCTCAGACCCAGGCAGATTTTATCACTGTCGATGGTCAAGAAGGTGGAACATCTGCTTCTGCACCTACATTAGAAGACGATCTGGGTTTACCTACACTTTTTACATTGGCTCGAACTGTTAATTGGTTAGAACAGCAAGGAAAACGGCAACAATTCATAATACTTGTAGCCGGAGGACTTCGAACTCCTGGTGAGTTTTTGAAGGCTTTAGCACTGGGAGCAGATGCAGTTTACATAGGGTCTATTGCATTGATGGCCACTTTACAAAGTCAAATGAAAAAAGTTCTTCCTCAGTCACCTCCTCCACAACTAGCTTTATTTGAAGGCAAGTTTAAAGACCTCTTCGATTCTGATGAGGGCAGTCAACATCTAGCTAATTTCCTGAAGTCGTGTACTGCGGAAATGGTCATGGCTTTACAAGCAATGGGCAAGACCAACATTAATCAACTGGCTAAAGAAGACCTTGTAAGTGTTGATCCAGTCCTTGCCAGAACTCTAGGTATTGGATATGCAGGGGATGCTTTATATTTACAATAATCTCGAAGGCTATGCAAAGTTCGCCAAATTCGTTTTATTCCCGAAGAAGCCCCCTGAGTATTGATTCAGGGGGCTTAACATAAGAATCCATTTGGAATCTTCAGTGGTGGAGTCGAGAAAGCTGAACAGGAGACACGTGAAGATATAGTGGGAACAGTTAAAGAAAGATTCAACAAATCAAGAAAAATTAAACGGTAAACAAGGATCGCAATGGCATACATTCATTTCACTGAAGAGTTTGGGCTTTATTTGTATCAAAATCAAAGATGAAGTCGATAATTGTTTCTATAGTTTTAGTACAAATATTTGAAGCATAGATAAGATCGTTGCGATAGTCTTCATTTAAAGAATATTCCCAGAGAACTGCCTCAATGAAGGATTTCAGGGTGTCGTTTTCTAAATAACTAACGGGTTGGAGAGATAAAGTGGGGATAGTAAGGATATTTTCAGCTGAATGGTTTAGGTTTTTCTCATATTTTATATGAGGAAGCATCATCGAAGAGTTATAATGCCATCGATTATAATGCGGAAAGCAAAAAAAATCACATAAAAAATGACAAACAATTCCAATGTCTTTGCTGAATTTATTACGAGTCTGTTTATTGTAAAATACAGAAGGCGATGTTTTACCTAATGCAACAATTTCGTCGATGACAAAATCCAGACTTTCATCTTTATAGTGGGACTTTAAAACCAAGCCAGGTACAATATCAGGCTGAATATTTCCCCAGATAAAGTAGTTGTACTCTAATTTGAAATTGGAGTTTTCTTGAACCTTGTCATAAATTATGGTAGATAAAATTTTATGAGTATTAATAATCAATTCTTTTAACACTTCCTAATAATTTATTGGGCAGTGTATTAATAGCAAAAGCGATAATTCTTATTGATTTTTTTCATTGATTTTTCAATACCATAATATGGGATGAGCGGCGTGTCCTGTGAATGGTTTAGGATCTTCTAATAATATTGACGTCTTATAATTAATTCAGGATTAAACCCCACGCTATGCGTGGGAGATCCGAATAGGAAGTACCGATGAACATGATAAAACAGCCCTCTTCTGCTATACTGACGAAGGTTACGCAAGCCAAAGTCAGCAGCAGAGGAGGGCATCCAAATAGATAATTCGAGTTTATCACATACGAAATGGAATGCACGTACCACAACAACATTTAAAATTTGCGTGTGCGCACAAACTCAGCGAGTTCTCTAAGAGCCTTGCGAGTTGGTACCATAGGGAGATCCTCAAGATATCCTCAAGATATCCTTTAGCTTTATTCACATAAAGATCAACCCAACGCATGGATTCATTTATAGCACCGGATTCTTTGATCAAGCTTATTGCTAAGTCTACCTCCGGATCAGTCTTATCTTCCTTGCTAAGGAGTTCGTAAAGTTTTTCGCGTTTCGGCGAGAGCTTCAGTGCAATGATCATAGGTAAGGTCATAATACCCTGACGCAGATCTCCACCGATTGGCTTGCCTAGTTCTGATGCTTCAGCCGTGACATCCAAAATATCATCCACTATCTGAAAAGCCATGCCTAAAGCATGTCCATAGGCACCCAAGGCCCAAACCTGTCTTTTCGGTGCTCCACTTATAATTCCACCCAAACGGCAGCTTGCTTGTATTAGTAATGCCGTCTTCCGCTTAATTCTGTAGTGATATTGTTTAAGACTTTGCTGAGTATCAAATGATGACTTGATTTGCTGAATCTCACCTTGGCACATTTCAATACTAACTTCGGCTAAAATTCGTGATACTTCAGGATGGTTGATCTTGGCAATGAGTTCAAGTGATTTAGCAAGTAAATAATCGCCGGTATGGACTGCTACTATATTTCCCCACTGAGCTTTAACTGTTGGACGTCCTCGCCGTGTCATTGATGCATCAACGACATCATCATGAACCAGAGTTGCCATGTGAATAAGCTCTAAAGCCACGGCAACAGGCAAGAGCTTATCCAATGAATAACCATAAAACTTGCCTGCCAAAAGAGTAAAGGCAGGCCGCAAACGCTTGCCTCCTGCAGTAAGCAAATGAACGGATGACTCATTGAGAATTGGAAAATCCGTCGCAACAAATTTCTGTAGTTCTGTTTCCACTTTCTGAAGGTCGGAATTTATTTGGTTGAAGAGCCAAAGTTGTTTCAAAACCGGTTCACCTGCTTGCATCCTTTTATCCTAAGTTTTCTGGATTATGTCTTGAAAGGGTTAGAATTTAAAAAAGAACGCCTAAAGCTTTAATTGCATAGGATGGCTGAGAACATAATATGCTGAAAATTAGAATTAGATGACTAATACTTATTCTTCTCTTGATAGGTCACCCCCACTTCCCTTGCTCGAATCCTCGTATAAAAGAACAGTTGTCGGAGGGTTAATTTAAATTACTTCTTCAGTTTTGCCACGAGATTACTGATAAAACCTTTGATTCCACCTTTTTGGGGTTCTTCCCAGGCAGGTTGGACGGGCATTTGTCCTCCATACACTTGGTTATATCCCTGAGGTGCGTACCCTTGGGGCGGATAACCTTGGGATGGGAATCCTTGCAACGGGTAACTTTGGGTCGGGGGCATAGGCTGCTGTGGCGCTTGCTGCCCGAAGCCTTGAGGTGGATAGTCAGGTGCGACGTAGCCCTGAGTCCAAAAAACTACTGGAACGTGGGGTATTTAAATGACCATAGAAAACTGGAAATTCAGTTAGTATGGTCACATCAACAAGATGCGCGCAGGATAACGCATACCCCATGCAGCCGTCGTGCCTGTGAGCAGTGTGGACAAGTCAACCCCAAAGCATACTTCAAATTCAACTTATCCAAAGCCTTTTGTGGTGCCTGGTCCCAACGTTAATCTTACATATTCTTCGGCTCAGAAAGTGTGGGGCAGACAAGACGCTCATAAAAAAAAGAGAGGCTTCCCAAGAAGTCCTCTTGGAACAAAAAATATTTAGTTAATCTTGTATCTAATTTCTAGCCCGAAAGTCCTGCAAAAAAATAGTGCGATATCCTTAGTGGCAAGGGAGTAATTTCAATATCAGCGTAACCGGTTTGGAGAAAAAGTTCCCTGATCTCATCCTCTGCTGGTAAACCCTGAAATCCTTGGTTACAAGCTAAGAAGAAAATCATCAGGTTTTGCGGTATCTGCGTCCGAAATACCCGGCTGGAAAAGGTTCCACTTTCCCGCAAGGCAGTTAATATCCCTATTTGCCCCATAGGTTGTAAAACTCTTTTCAGATTGTTCAACAAACTGACTCTCTGTTCTGGACTAAAGTAATAGATATTATTGTTTAACAAACATACATCAAAAGTACCTATATCTTGGCTAAGATTTAAAGCATCACCACATATAATTTTCAGACGATCACCTAATGGTTGAGAATTCCTTTGTGCCCTTTCGGCAACAAGAGGGTTAATTTCGATGCCAACTCCCTGAAGAGAAGGAAAACGCTCAAGTAGTTTATTTAGATATAATCCTTCTCCGCAACCTATATCCAGGACCCGTTGCCATTTGTTCTTTTGACACTTGTTTTTTAAAAAGGGCCACACAAATAGTTCGGAAGCCATGGATACTTTCGATATTAATTCATCCTGCATTTCCGAATCGAAGATGATTTTCTCTGATTGCCCGGAGATCAGTTCTGGTAATCTGGAGAAAGCGGGGCTCCAATGAACAACGAACTCCTTATAGAGTGCTTCCAGTCCGTGAAAACGATAAGTTTGAATTAATTTGCCTAATTTTGACGTCTTATATGAAAGTTTGTCTTTGGATAATAAATCATGGCAAAAGGCTTGTTCCAACCAATGGTCTAATAGTACTCTGTCCCAAGTTGGATGTGATTCCATTAGGTCTTCTAAACATTTCAGCTCGTCTAGTTCATTCCATAATTCCAGTTCAACCGGTCTGGATTACCCAAAGGAACCCCAAGTTTTCCATTATAGAAATTGTTCTACCCAGCAACGCTAACATTCCTGGTTCCAAATAGTTCACTCCTTTCGCAGACCATGCTACAGTTTATTAATAAACATTTTAATTATGGCATGGGATTGGGCCGTTTTATTTCTATCCTTCTCATGTGAATACGTAAGAACGTAGATTATGTGGGCAGTAGAGGGGAAAAACGCTCTAGACGTAAAGACCAAGAAGCCAGATTTGAGATGAGAAAATCCCGTACTGCCCACATCTGAGAAGCCTGGATAATTGACTCATCGCCTTCAAACTGGTCCCATCTCATTTCATGATTATTTGTGGTGAAGCTAATAACACAGTATGCTCTCTTACTTATCCGTGTTATTATTTGCCAAAAAATAATTTTGACGTTAAAGTAAGTGTTTATTTTTGTTTTCCACGAAGCGTTTCGTACAGGTAGGGTAATGGCAATTCTAATAGGAACACACCTCTCCGCAGTGGAATATATTTCCGATAGGGAGGTGTTAACTGATGTTATTTCGACCTGGGAATATCGGTGCCGTTACTGAAGCAGGAGGAACTGATCTAGCGGGGGAAGGTTTTCTGAACCAGTCTCGCCCAATGCCGATGGGAATGCAAAAATTCTTAGCTAAAAAAGGAATCACTTCTTCTAATCAACTATTCGAATTGACGAAATATGCTCCTAGAATCTGTTTTAGAAGGCTTCGTTAAGACAGCAGAAAAGCGGCTTAAGTCAAGACTTAGGGCGCTTTTCTGCTAGTTTATGATTACCATCTCCTTTTGTATCCAAACTAGACTACTTGTTTGGTAGACTATGTGGAATTATGTGGAAGACAGACACTACTGGTTTACCAATAACATAAATAGTAGGGATAGATGTAATCCATACTGAATCGTTGTACGTTGAGCATTAAGCGATCTTTCTAAGGAAGCAGGCAGGAAATGATTGAGGTTAATGAACTGACCAAAGTTTATCGCGAAGGACGAGGAATAAGGAACATTAGCTTTCAGGTCGATCCTGGTACAGCGTTCGGATTTCTCGGCCCGAATGGAGCAGGGAAGACCACGACCATCCGTCTTTTAATGGGGTTTTTAAAGCCGGATTCAGGACGAGTAACGATCAACGAGTATGATTGCTGGCGAGAAAAGACTGAGGTGAAGAGGTTCGTCAGTTACCTTCCGGGTGAACTTCATTTTATTGAGAACTTAACAGGGGTTGAATTCTTAGATCTTATCGCGGGAATGCACGGCGAATATTGTCTTCCAATAAAGAAATACCGAGAATATTTTGTGAGTGCCCTCGACTTAGATTTAAAAATACTCATTCGTAAGATGTCTAAAGGGATGAAACAGAAGTTGGGGATCATTTCGGCATTGATGTTGGATGCCAGTGTGCTTATCTTTGATGAACCGACCTCTGGCTTGGATCCGTTAATGCAAAAAGTGTTTATTGATTTAATCCTAGAGGAAAAGAAAAAAGGGAAGACTTTATTTATGTCTTCCCACCAATTTTCAGAGATTGAGCGTACGTGTGAGCAGGCTGGGATTATTAGAGAAGGGAACCTTCTAGCCGTTCAAAGTATTTCTCTGCTTAGACAAGCCGAGTATCAAACGTTCGAAGTTGAAGTCGAAAGTGAGAAGAATGTCGAGCTTCTAAGGCAGAGTCAGTTAAATATAACCCCTATTCAGGGTGGCTGCTTCGTCATCCGGGTAGTGGGTGAATTGGATAACCTATGGCTTGCTCTCGCTCAAGTTCGTGTCAAACGTTTTAGGCAACGTTCGCTGGAGTTAGAAGAGGCTTTTATGGATTTTTACCGGTAATCGTCGAAGTTTGACAGAGAGCCATAGTTGTAGATTTAGGTGGGGTGAAAACTATGAATAGGGCATTGTTCCGGGCGATGTTTAAACAGTATCGAAAGAAAGTAGCCGTTATTTCAACAGGAATTGTTCTCTATGAAGGACTTTTAACCTGGGTTTACCCTGTGATAGCTAAAAATCCTGCGGTTACGGAGATTGCGCAGTCTCTCCCGTCTACGGTAAAAACCGTGTTCGGGGTCCCAGAAAATGCACGGACCGATACCTTTGAAGCCTTAATATCGGGACAGTTTTTTGCAAGGATTTGGGTAATGATCATGGCCTTATATGGAATAGAAACCGCCAATGCTTTACTTGCAAAAATGGCGGATGACGGATCCTTAGCCTTTCTTTTATCCACACCGGTCTCACGAAGTGAGATTATTTCAACCCAAATTGGGGTTTTGATTAGCACAAATGCTATTCTCGTAGCTGCTATGATCTGCGGAGTCTATTTCGGCACCTTTTGCTCAGGGATTGAAATCGAACATGGGCGTTATATAGACCTAGGTCTCTTAGGACTTTCCTTTTTCACGCTGATAGAAATTTATAGTCTTTTTTTCTCAGCTTGGTTTGCTGAAGAAGAACAGGCTTTAACGTATGCGATGGGCTTAACGCTGGCCTTTTACGGCCTGGATATTGTTGGAGGACTGAGTGACAAACTATCCTGGCTAAAAAACCTCTCGCTCTTCCAATGGTTTCAGCCGCAAGAGGTACTAGAGGGAACAACAGACCCACTATGGCCCATTATAGGGTTTAATGTCGCTTCAGCAGTCCTTTGGTATTTGACAAAAAAGGTGTTTGAGACAAAGGATCTAGCGATTTAGTTGGGTAAGCATTTCTTAGTAAAATAGTTTATCGTAGCCAGCATAAATGAAGAAAAGAGTCTGTTCGCTGAAAAACGGAAATAGTGGAAGCAAGGCCCCTCAATATTTTACTTTCTGTAAAATATTGAGGGGCTATTTATGAGTTTATTGTGTTTAATAACCTCGGAAAGGTCCTCCATAGCCGGGATAGCCACAGCCGGAATAACCATATCCGGGATAACCAGGGCCAGAATAACCGTAACCTGGGTACCTCGCCAACCCATTAAGCCAGTAGGGCCAGGTATACGCCAAGCCGAGTGTCGGCATTTTAAAACCTCCTTATGAGAAAATCTAATAGCTGCAGAAATTTAGAATACAATTCCCAAGGCGATAAGCAAAAGAATAATCACAGTGACAATTGCTATACCTGCACCAACACCATATCCGCCTGCACCAGCAACTCCAGCACCGAATGCCATGTTTATTCCTCCTTCTTTTCAATTAGTAAAACTTTTTAGCTTATAATCTTAAAAGATGACACCCAAGGCAATTAAAATCAGAATTGCGATGGCAATAATCCCTACGCCGACACCAGCTCCGCCGTAGCCACCAGCTCCACCGTAACCACCGCCATAGCCATTAAAAATGCGGTCATAACCACCATATCCACCGTAACCACCCAGTCCGCCATATCCGCCATATCCACCGTAACCACCCAGTCCGCCATATCCGCCATATCCACCGTAACCACCCAGTCCGCCATATCCGCCATATCCACCGTAACCACCCAGTCCGCCATATCCGCCATATCCACCGTAACCACCCAGTCCGCCATATCCGCCATATCCACCGTAACCACCCAGTCCGCCAATTCCATACATAAACTTTCATCCTCCTTTTAGATTAGTTATTAAAGATTTTAGAAAGAATCACCACTGCAAAAAACAACCATGATGCGATAATTGACTCGTCGCTTTTAAGAAGGTCCCATCTCCTTGTATGATCAACTATGGTGAATCCATTAACACAATATGCTCACTTGTCTTTTATTTGTTATAATTTACCAAAAATATTACCTTAACGTTTTAGTAAGCGTGTCCTTTTGGTTTTCCAGAAGCATTTTGAACAGCTGACCTGGGCATATCGGTGCCATGCCTGAAGTGGGAGGAACTGATCTAGCGGGGGAGGGATTTTTGAACCAGTCTCGCCCAATGCCGATGGGAATGCAAAAATTCCTAGCAAAAAAAGGAATTACTTCTTCTGATCAACTATTCGAATTAATGAAATTTGCGCCTAGAATCAGTTTTAGAAGGTCCCTTTAAGAAAATAAAAAAGCAACTTAAGTCGAGACTTAGGTCGCCTTTTGTGCGCCGGGCAGTTCTATTTGTATTGGAGGATTAAAGTTCCTCTGTGCGCCGATTCCATTCGGAAGCACTAGCTAACAGACAGGGCGTCGTCCGTGAGGAGGGGTCCGGAGGGTCTGAAGGCAAACTGTGGAACGGAGCGAAAGCGAACCGATGCTGGCTGGTTTGGTGGGTAACTTTGCAAGATGTGAGAAAGCCCGATAAATGGAAAAAGCCAAATTAGTTAAGACGGTCGAGTTCACAGGGAGGCAAGTAGGATGACCCCGGGAGATCTCGCAGTGCCCGTGGAACGGTAACCTGACCTGCAAGGAGTGGTACTCTAAGTGGTCAACTATGCATTG